>NZ_JAKDJE010000108.1 GCF_030454045.1 Psychrobacter sp.
CTGGAACAATTTTAGTGATCAGCAGTGCCTATTTGCGAATGTTCAACACGCCCTAGATTAACCCTAAGTGATGGCCAGTGGGCAAAGATAGCACCGTATTGTGCAGGTAAAGAGACCGATGTTGGTAGAACAGCGGTGAATAATCGACTATTTATTGAAGCTGTTCTATGGATTGTCCGTACAGGTAGTCCGTGGCGAGATTTCGATAGTGAATAATCCACCTGACATTCATAGATAATTAAAAGTACATTTCAAAACAAGAAATTGAGCAGGCAAGACAACTATTGGCAATATAAATAATACATTTAAAATTTTAACCTGAAAATATATTTAGCATTAGTTCCGCAATATATTGATAATGAAAATTATTATCAATATAATAACGCTTTAAATTACATGCTGGAAATATTCATGCAACTGTCTCGCTTATCTGCTGCGTTATTTAATCTTTCGAATGTATCTGGTTCTTCTCTACGATTAGCACCTATACCTTCGAGATTGGTATCGACTAAATCCCTCTCTTTAAAGATACTATGCTCAACTTGTCTATCTACTTCTGTCATCGTATTAACAACGAGTCAATCGGCATGGGCACAGGCAGATGATGTAGATGCTCAAACCACTCCTAATGTGGTACTTGATACTATCGTCGTCACTAGTAGCGCTGATGCTTCAGCAGATGGGCTACCAAGCGCCTATGAAGGTGGCCAAGTTGCGACCGGTAGCCGCGTCGGAATCTTGGGTAACCAAGACATCATGGATACGCCGTTCTCTACCACTTGTACAACCCAACCGACTACGCTGAAGTCCCTTTTACAAGCACAGCAATCTTCGGTGGAAATTTAGACGACCCCAAATTAACCAATAAAAAGCAGTTCCAAAGCTTTGCGCTAGCAGACACCATATCACTGTTCGACGATAAGCTAAAAACCACCTTGGGTGTGCGTCATCAAAATATAAAAACCACCAGCTATGATTTCAACACGCAGGCAGAAACGGCTCATTACGATAAGAGTGAGTGGACCCCAAGTATCGGTATTGTCTATCAGCCAACAATGGACTGGTCTGTGTATGGTAATTATATCGAAAGTCTAGCACCAGGAAAAACAGCCCCTCAGACAAATAACAGTGCTCCTGTTACCAATGCTGGTCAAAATCTAGATCCGTACGTGAGTGAGCAAACTGAACTGGGTGTGAAATACGATAATGGCATGATTGGCAGTAGCCTCGCTGTCTTCCGAACTGATGAACCACGTGCTTATATCAACAACTCAAATACGTTTACTGCGGCTGGAGAAAACCGCCATCAAGGTGTGGAGTTGACTGTCTTTGGTAGCCCAAGTGAAAACATGCGCCTCAATGCTGGTGTTACTTACTTAAGTGCTGAGCAAAAAGACACTGGTGATAGTGCATTAGATGGCAATCGAGTGATTGGTGTGCCTACCTTGCAGAGCAATGTCAACCTAGAGTATGATTTAGCCGCCGTTGAAGGACTGACATTAACGGGCGATATTATCCACACAGGCTCTCGTTACTCGGATAATGCCAATACCTTAAAGGTTGATGGTTATACGACCTTAGACCTTGGTGCACGCTATCGCACTATGCTAGCAGGACAAGACGTTACTCTAAAAGGTGTGGTAACCAATGTCACGGGTGAAGATTATTGGCAGTCAGTAGGCGGTTATGCAGATTCAGGCTATCTAAATGCAGGTGAGCCAACGGCCTTAAAAGTGTCAGCCACATTCAATTTTTAACATATATCAGCTATAGTTGATTCAATTTAAAAGTAATACAAGGCAACCCAGTGCAGATGTATATGTGATACTTGAAGCGAGGTTAACGCTGTAATTCTTTTATAAAGAGTTGACTATAAAACGTACTTATCTAACTAACTTCAGTAAAAGGGATTAGGTGTGACCTATTCCCTTTTATGCCATCAAACATCCATATTATTACTGAGTCACTATGTCCTCTCGTGCCAGCGTTTCTCTACATCATATGATTTGGGCACAGTATCGTCTGCCCTTTCTAAAAGTCATTTTACTCAACTTAGTCAATGCTGCCGTCAGTGTGGGTATCATTGCTTATATCAATCAAACCTTTATCAGTCAGCCTGTGTTCAATACCTTATCGTGGTCGAGCTTAGGGCAGTTTGCTCTGCTCGTGCTGCTGTTGCTGGTGACTACCTTCGTATCGCAATATGCACTCACCTGTTTGGGGCACAAGTTTGTCTATGAGCTCAGAACCAAGCTGGTCAAACAAATCATCGATACCACCGTTCCTCAGATAGATCATTTGGGTAGTGCGCGGTTACTTGCCAGTCTATCCACAGATATTCAGTCTATTACCGTCGCCTTTGTTCGGATGCCGGAGTTGGTGCAAGGCGTTATCCTCTCTGTTGGTGTGGGGTTATATCTGGGCTGGCTGTCGCTACCATTACTACTGATTGTCATGTTTTGGATTGCGATGACGATTTGGATAAGCACCCTATTGGTCAAGCATGTCTATACACATTTGACAAAGTTGAGAGAGATTAATGACGTCTTATATCAGGATTATCAATCGATTATAGAAGGTCGTAAAGAGCTGGCACTTAACCAACACCGAGCAGAAAAACTGTATACAGATGATTTTTTGGCCCATGCTAAATCCTATGAAAAGACTGTCACCAAGTCTGATACTTTTCATTTATCAGCGGTGAACTGGTCAAATATTATGATGTTCGCATCGATTGGGGTGATATTTGCCATATCAAATTATCTCGGCATTTCGATGGGCATCGCTACCACTTTTTCTTTAACGATTCTATTTATGCAGTCGCCGCTGCTTCACGCCGTCGGTGCATATCCAACACTACAGACGGCTCAAGTCGCCCTAGACAAAATACAGTCGCTAGAACTGGCTGAGTACCAACCTTTATTTAGAACGGACAACACCAGCCAACACTGGCAAACCATCTCGCTAACTGATGTTAGCTATCGCTACAATGTTTCCAATAACAATGTTTCGAATGCCAGTAATAGCAGTGTCAGTAATAGCAATGATACTGATGCTCAGACATTGATAGCTAAAGACAGCGATCACTCTGGTAATATTTTAAAAGACGTTAATCTAACGCTACAACGAGGCGATGTGGTGTTTCTGATCGGAGCGAATGGTAGCGGCAAATCGACACTTGCCAAGATTATTACAGGCATTTTCACCCCTACCACAGGTGCGGTAACCATCGACAAACAGCCCGTTGATTCACAGAATAATGCCGATTATAGACAGCTGTATTCTGCCATTTTTAGCGATCAGCATATTTTTAAGCAATTGATTGGCAGACAAGGACGGCAACCAGACGAAGCACTGGTCAATGCGTGGCTGCATAAATTGGACTTGCAAGATAAAATAAGTGTGGCTGACAACCAGCTGTCTACCGATAAGCTCTCGCAGGGACAACGCAAACGCTTGGCCATGCTGATCGCGGTCGCTGAACAAAAAGACATCTTGCTACTTGATGAATGGGCCGCTGACCAAGATCCTGCGTTTCGCCGCGTTTTTTATCAGACCCTAATCCCTGAGTTAAAAGCACTCGGTAAAACGCTGTTTATTATTAGTCACGATGATGGTTACTTTGAGCATGCAGATCGATTGCTATTGATGAAAGAAGGCCGCCTCATTGAATTAAATGCTGAAGAGCGACAGCGGGCGAGTAAAGATGCCATTGCCATGTTGGCGTAAGAACGAATTTCACATTATTTGAGAGAAGATTTATTTTCAAACATTAATGATAATAATTATCATTAATGTTATTATTAGCGTCGTTGTAAATTTGCTTTAACTGTCACAAATAACATTTAATCATTTTAGTCCAAGAGGAAATCTGATGCGGTCTCATCTAACCACTAACGTCATTCGCAAAAAATATCTCACCACAGCAGTACAAATTGGCCTGATCATGGGTATGAGTCACGCCGCTTACGCTGTAGAGACGACAAACAATACTGAAAACGATGAGGCTGCTACACCATCAGCTACCTTGGACACAATTACCGTTTATTCAGATGGCTATCGCAGCACCGGCACCAAGACCGCCTTAGACCCTGAAGATGCGCCTATGAGCTACACCAGAATTGATCAAGAACTTTTACAAAAGCGCCAAGCGGATAGTGTCAATGCTGCTCTACGCTATGAACCAGGTGTGAGCACTGAGAGTCGTGGCACGGTCTCTATCTTTGACGAGTACAACATTCGTGGATTTAAAACCTACTCTAATTTTTATGACGGTCTAAGATTGCCTTATGATGGTGCATATAACCTGATGCCCCAAGTAGATATCTATGCGACTGAAGCGGTCGAGGTGGTGAAAGGTTCGGCATCTTCATTATATGGTTATGCAGCACCCGGTGGCATGGTGAACCAAATAGCCAAAGCCCCTAAAAGCACGCAAGAAAATGAAGTACAGCTGCGACTTGGTAATCAAAACCTAAAAGAAGTGGCCGTCGATAGCACAGGTCCTATTACAGACACCTTGAACTACCGCTTAGTCGCGCTAAAACGCCAAAAAGACGGTCAAATGCAAACCACCGAAGAGGAGCGATTGTTGATTAACCCGTCGCTTGAATGGCAGGCGACGGATGATGTCTCAATACTTGCCAATCTGTTTTATCAAGATGATCCAGAGATGGTACCTTCTACTCCATTGCCTGCTGTCGGCACCGTCTACAAGGCAAGCTATGGCAAATTGGGTAGCGATGCTTATGCAGGTGATGAATGGAATAAATTTAGCAAAGAAGTATTCATGCCAAGTGTGACCGTAAACTGGGACATCAATGATCAGCTGACCTTTAAACATATCACGCGCTATACCGATGCCGAAGCTCAGCAGCGCAATATGTATAATGATGAAGGATTTGTAGAGGGTAGTGACACGATTTTAGACCGTATAGCTTACACAACAGATGAGAACATGAAAAACTGGACCACAGACAACCAACTGGCCTATAAGTTTGATACCGCCAATACCTCACATAACCTATTGTTTGGAGTTGAGTATCAAGAGACAGACAGCACGGCAACTTATTATGACGCTGGCGCAGATGGTACACCAAACCTTGACTTATCGAATCCAGATTTTTCACAAATCAGCACCGATATTCTACCCTTAGATACCTTTAGTCGATACGATGATATCGAACAAAGCCAGCTTGGACTCTATGTGCAAGATGAAATGACGTGGCAAGACTGGACAGTGGTGGCAGGCTTACGACATGATAAATTCAAAAGTACCCTTGATCGAACCGATACATCGAAAGGTGTAATCCCTAGTGAAAAAATGATCAACAATGACGCGTCAGAAACCAGTGGACGTCTTGCTGCTATTTATAACTTTGATAATGGTCTATCACCGTTTTTGAGCTACTCACAGTCGTTTCAACCAGTTGTTGGTAGCAACTTCATTACCAATGAAGCATTTGAACCAACCACGGCCGATCAGCTAGAGGCCGGGGTGAAGTACTTGTCAAAAGATCGTGCCACTCAAGGAACACTTGCTGTATTTGACATCACACAAAAAAATGTCGTGGTGTCAGATTACGTCAACTATACAAATCAAACACAAACTGGTGAAATTGAGTCAAAAGGCTTTGAAGTTTCAGCCAGTCGTATGCTCAATGATTGGGTAGATCTCTCGGCAAGCTATAGCTACACCGACGCTGAGATCACAGAAGAAGAAATTAATCCTGAAGTGATCGGCAATACTCCTGCCCAAATAGCCAAGCACAAAGCCACGCTATGGGCCGACTACTATGCGACAGACAAACTCACTCTCAATGCTGGTGTTCGCTATGAAGATGGTATGCAATTGGACAAACAAAATTCAGATGAGCTACCGAGTGTGACCTTGGTTGATATTGGTGGCAATTATCAGATCAACCCTATGCTGACTGTGGGTGCGAGCATCAACAATCTGTTCGATAAAACCTATGTTGGTGCTTGTTACGACATCAATAACTGCTGGATGGGCCCTGAACGTCAAATGTCAGTCAGCCTAAAAGCCCGTTTTTAATCATTATCAAAACATCTGATGAGTAGAGGAAGTCAATGTTATACATTGGCTTTCTCTACTAAGAGCATTTACCCACCTAAACTGTCAAAAAGGAGAAGCAACCATATGGCAAAATCCAATCCCAGATTGCTTGAAGTAGTAGGCAGTCAGTACATCACGCCAAATATGTGCCGCATTACTCTTGGCGGTGCAGGTTTAATAGACTTCCCGACAGATCAAGAAAGCGCTTATATCAAACTGATGTTTCCTCAAGGCGACGACATCAAGCCATTGATGCGTACCTATACCATCATCGCTCAGCGTGACACTGAGATCGATGTCGATTTCGCGCTACATGAGGCTGAGGGTCCTGCATCAACGTGGGCGCAACAGGCGCGAGTCGGCGATCAAATTTTGATTGGTGGCCCCGGCCCAAAAAAACTCATCAACAATGACGCCGACTGGTTTTTATTGGTCGGTGATATGACAGCATTGCCAGCGATCACGGTCAATCTGGCACAATTGCCTGCTGATGCTCGCGGCTATGCGGTGCTTGAGGTGACGACTGAGGCAGACCAGCAATCACTCAAAAAACCAGATAACGTCGAGATTCACTGGGTGGTCAACTCTCACCCAAATGCAGACAGCAGTCCGTTACTTGACTGCGTCAAATCACTGACTTGGCTTGAGGGACAGCCCGCGGTTTGGGCGGCTTGCGAGTTTCATAGTATGCGAGTATTGCGCCAATACTTCAAAGTTGAGCGCGACGTACCAAAGACACATTTATATGTGTCTAGTTATTGGAAAGTCGATAGCACAGAGGATCAGCATAAAGTGGTGAAAAGTCAGGACGCGCAAATGGCAGATCAATAAAAGCTTATTTAATGAATATTTAAATGCAAAAGACGCGGCTTATATAAGCCGCGTCTTTTTATAAATCATTACATATTATGCTTCGATGACTTTTCCTTCTTTTTCCACTCGGCTAATCGTCAGCCCCGTAAAGCCAAACAGCAGTGTTAATAGCAATGACAAATAAC
>NZ_JAKDJE010000134.1 GCF_030454045.1 Psychrobacter sp.
CGCTTGTGTCTTTATCTGGTTGCCCCTGATTTGAATTCTATACACACCCTAATATCATCGCCATTATTTGCGGCATTGGCAGGCATATGGATAGCGCTAATGGCTATCATCAAAAATCCTAACATTGCTTGTAGCGCAGTATCATGAATCCTAGGGCGACGGCACTTTACGCTCAAACTGCAACCATGGTGAATATCCATCGCCGTGCTATATTCATTAATCATACTGTTTTTGGGAGTATTCATATTTTTAAGGTCAATAGTCTACAAAAAGAATGGATATAAAAACGCACAGGGGACGCTTTGGCTTAAATGCAGTATATAAAAAAAGCCAGCGTTAAGCTGACTTAATTTATTTGTTGTTTTGTCGCTATCTATATGACTAACGGTAACCGCTTAATTTAAGCGCGGCGCCATGTTGTACCAGCACGGCTATCTTCAAGCTCAATACCTGCTTCTTTTAACTGCTCACGTATCTCATCAGCACGTGCAAAGTTTTTGTTGGCTTTGGCATCGGCACGCTCGACGATTAATCCATCAATGGTCGCATCACTCAGACCATCTTCAGCATCTTCACCGATCACCGCTTGCAAAAACTGCTGCACGGGTTGCTGTAAGATGTTCAATACCTGTGCCAGTGCTTTTAGTTGCTGTGCAAGCTGCCATGCTGTATCGACTTCTTCCGCTTTGATGGCTTTGTTGATGTCGCGTGCTAGACCAAATAAGACACTAATCGCCGTTGAACTATTAAAATCATCATTCATGGCTTTGATAAAATCTTGTCCAGCAGCCGTACGATAAGCTTCGGTGGTCAAGTTTTCATCGATTACGATTGTTTGTCCTTTTTGCTGTTCAGCCAATTTTAACGCGTTGTATAGTCTGCTTAGGCTATTATGAGCTTCATCTAATGCGCTGTCTGAAAAGTTTACTTGGCTACGATAATGACTTGATAATAGGAAAAAACGCACGGTTTCGGGCAAGTATTTTGCCATGACATCGCGAATGGTTGAAAAGTTAGCCAATGACTTAGACATTTTTTCGCCATCAACATTGATAAAGCCAACATGCATCCAGTTACGCGCGTACTCACAACCCGTCGCTGCTTCGGACTGAGCGATTTCGTTCTCATGATGCGGGAATTGCAAATCATGACCGCCGCCATGAATATCAAAGGTGTTGCCCAAGCACTTGGTCGACATGGCTGAGCATTCAATATGCCAACCCGGACGCCCCTGTCCCCAAGGTGACGCCCACTGCGGCTCATCCGGTTTCGCCGCTTTCCAGAGCACAAAGTCAAACGGATTGCGCTTGTCATTTTCGACATCGACACGTGAGCCTGCCTGCATTTCATCAAGATTGCGCTTCGATAATTTGCCATAATCCGCAAAACTATCGACAGCGTAGTAGACATCGCCATTGTCGCCTGCATACGCATAATCGCCTATGACTAATGTCTCAATCATATGTTGCATATCATCAATATGATCAGTTGCTCTTGGCTCAGCATCAGGTTTCAAGCAGCCAAGGGCAGCAAAATCCTCATGCATGGCTGTAATAAAGCGCTGGGTCAACGCCCCAATCTCTTCACCATTTTCAGCGGCGCGCGCAATAATTTTGTCATCGATATCAGTGATATTGCGCACGTAATTGACGTCATAACCCAATTGGGTGAGCCAACGTACCACCATATCAAACCCAATCATCATTCGAGCGTGCCCGATATGACAATAGTCATAGACGGTCATACCACACACATACATACCCACTTTCCCTGCTTTGAGTGGTTCAAACGGACGCTTGCCGCCAGTCAGTGAGTCATAAATAGCAAGTTGAGACATCGCGTCTACAAGTGGTGTGGTCATAATAAAAGAGCCTTTTAGCATAAATAAAATAAAAGTATCGACCGCAGCAAATAAATACACTGTAGCGATAGCTATGATTAGGGCGTGTTGAACATTCGCAAATAGGCACTGCTGATCGCTAAAATTGTTCC
>NZ_JAKDJE010000039.1 GCF_030454045.1 Psychrobacter sp.
GCCTAAAAAATAGTCGCTGTCAGTGCCATGGTCGAATGTTCAACACGCCCTAGTATTGATCATTTTTTTCTCTATTTTTCGTGAGATAACAAAAAATTGTGTCTCAATTTATGATTTGGCAGTTAAATTTTTAGTACAGGCAAGCTTAGCACGGTTAGCGATAACGTTGAGCGTTTTCAGACGGTGGCAAAGAGATGTTTTGACTTTATATTGCTGTCCAATCATTGCTCTTGCCAGTGCAACCATAAACGCATATCTAATTCGAGCTGATGATACTCAGGTTCCATATGACAACACAGTTGATAAAACGCCTTGTTATGATCATGTTCTTTAAAATGCGCCAGCTCATGTACCACAATCATCCGTAAAAACTCTGGCGGTGCGTCTTTGAATAGACTGGCAACCGTGATACTGTTATGGGATTTAAGCTTGCTGCCTTGCACGCGAGACTGGGTAGTATGGATACCTAGCGCATGCTTTAGTACCTTTAACTTACTGCTATAGCTGACGCTTGATAGCGAGCCAATCTTGCGCATGTATTGGTTTTTTATCTCATTGACATAGTGATAAAGCGCCTTATCACTTTGCACTTGGTGCTGGGTGGGATATTTTTTATCCAAATACTCACCCATCCGACCGTCGCTTATCATTTGCGCCGCTTGCGTTTGAATCTGCTCTGAGTAATGCGCTATGTATTTTAATCTGCTCACAACGATATCCTTTGTCTCTGTGTTAAAAGCTGTCCGCTTGTTTGATGGATTTTACCTTATATTGGCTATATATTATCTCTAGCTTGTTCTACTTCCCATTTACCTTATTTGCCACAAAAAAACCCCATAAGCGGTAGTCAACTTATGGGGTCATTGCTTATAACACTTTCTTATAAAGACGGTCACTTATCGGCTATCGTACATATAGATTGATAGCGCGATAGTCTAGGCCATTAACGCTCTAGATGCAGATACTGTAAATGACGCTCGTACTGATTTAAGATATCGACCAATACCTGCTCTTTGGTATAACCGACCAAGTCATACTCTTGCGAGCCTTCACTTAAGAACACCTCAGCACGATAATAATGCTCTGCCTGCTTGTTTGATGTATTCAATGTAAAGTTAGGACGTTCAGCTTTGATCAAGTTAACTTCATAAACAAAGTCATCTTCATCACCATGACCGACGCGCAGTTTTAGACCGTCGACCTGACCACTGTCTTGGCCCATGCCTGCATCGATATCTTCACCGATACTGGCAAGATTATGCGCATCTAAAGAGGTTTTGAGACCGCCTGCTTTGAACTCTTTTTCGACCTCAGTCATCGCTGGCATCACCACCGTTTTTAAGAACTTTTCAACCTGTGCGTGTCCTGGGAAGCTCACAA
Source organism: Psychrobacter sp. (assembly GCF_030454045.1). Classification (GTDB taxonomy): domain Bacteria; phylum Pseudomonadota; class Gammaproteobacteria; order Pseudomonadales; family Moraxellaceae; genus Psychrobacter. The sequence goes on from NZ_JAKDJE010000039.1 coordinate 1,381, forward strand.
TACGCTGCAAACGTGCTCTCCAACCTTTGCCGCTGTCGAGCACATTGGCGGTACCAATCGTGCTGGCTTTGCGCTTATTGCCCTCTTCTTTTAGTGACTTCCACATAGACATCATGTAGAGCACCAGAATCAGAGAGAATGGCAAACCTGCAATCACAGAGACCGATTGTAATGAGGCAAAACCGCCCGCAAACAATAATCCTAGTGTGATAAGACCTGTTGCCGCCGCCCAAAACAAACGCAACCAAACCGGTGCATCCGTGTCATTAGTCATGCCTTTTGAGCTTAGGTTGGCAAGTACCAACGCGCCTGAGTCCGCAGAGGTGACAAAGAACACCAGACCAATGATTACACCTGCAAATGACAGTACTTCGCTATAAGGGAAATATTCAAATAGCGCAAACATGCCCATCGCGGCATCATTGACGGCAGTTTCACCAAGCGCCGTTGCGCCATTGGCGACCAGATCTATCGCAGTGTTACCAAAGATAGAGAACCATGCAAAAATAAAGCCCAATGGAATGAACATCACGCCAAAGACAAATTCACGTAGCGTACGGCCACGGCTGATACGCGCGATAAATAGACCAACAAACGGTGCCCAAGCAACCCACCATGCCCAGAAAAATATCGTCCAACCTGATTTCCAGTCGGCACCGGCAGTACCGTCATAGGCATAAACATCAAAGGTTTTATAGATAATGGTTTGGAAATATTGACCAATATTTTGCGTAAAGGTGTTTAATAAATATACGGTATTACCCATCACGAGGATGGCAAGCAATAGCAATATTGACGACAGCATATTGAATTCAGACAGACGACGTACGCCTTTTTCAACACCTGTCATCGCAGAGACAGCGGCAGCGACGACCACACCGACAATGATCAGCGCCTGAACCATCTTGCTAGATTCAATACCAAAGACATGGGTCAAGCCAGCATTGGCTTGTAGCACCCCAATACCCAGACTGGTCGCAATACCCATCAACGTACAGACAACACCGAAAGTATCAATCCCATCACCTAGCCAGCCTTTGATCAGGCGTTCACCAAATATTGGCGTGAGCGGTGAGCGTAGCGCAAGTGGCATGTTTTTGCGGTAAGCAAAGTAAGCCAGTGCCATACCAATCAGCGCATAAATACCCCAGCCATGCAGACCCCAATGCAAAAAAGTCTGAGCAAGCGCTTGACGCATGGCCTCAGCACTAGCAGGCTCTAGGCCAGTATGCGGCGTTAAATAATGCATCAATGGCTCTGATGCCCCAAAAAATAGCAGATCAATACCGATACCCGCTGAAAACAGCATGGCCGCCCACGCTAAAAACGGAAACTGTGCTTTTTCGTGATCCTGACCCAGCTTAATATCGCCATATTTAGAAAAACCGACAAACAAAGCAAAAATACTATAAGCGGCAACTACTAGCATGTAATACCAGCCAAACTTGTCTGATACCCACGCCATACTTGCACCAAGTAAGGTCTCACTATAATCTGGAAAAGCAATGGTCCAGATGATCAATAAAATAGAAATAATGGCTGAACCTAAAAACACAGTTTTATTTAGGCTCAACGGTTTCGTCACATCTTGTGATGGCGAACTGTACATAAAAGACCTCAAATAGGTAAATTAAACAGTGTCCGATATTGCTTTGTCCGGCATAGCATTATGACTTTTGACCACATAACGTAACTTTTGACCACATAACGTATACTTAACCGCATGACGCACAAAGCAGTACCAATGAATAAAAGCGAATAAAATGATAAATAGCACCCATATATGACATACATTGCGCTCATATATTGACGCTGATAAAAAAGGCCTTTACGTTGAAAGGCCATTATTTTGGAGTTATCTGATATCGTTCTTTATTTAGCAGCATATTTTATGCTGACTTGTCATTTACACCGTTGGGAGATAATCGCGCATTGGCTCAGAGCGTAGCGGCGCTCCATTGGCGACATAATAATCTGCCGTAGAGCGAGGCAGTTGTACGCCTTTCATTTTATCAACGATTTTTTCGGCCAGCATAATGGTGGTGGCATTGAGATTTCCGCTAATAATATTTGGCATAATAGACGCATCGACGACTCGCAAACCATCGATACCATGCACCAGCCCTTCACCATTGACGACCGAATCGTTATCTTCACCCATCGCACACGTACACGACGGATGGTAAGCCGTCTCACCATGCTCGCGCACATAGTCATCTAACTGCTGATCGGTGACCAAGTCTTCGGTTGGTGAGATAGCAGCACCGCGATAAGGGTCCAGCGCAGGTTGATGCATGATCTCACGCGTGATACGCATCGCCGCGCGGAACTCCTGCCAATCTTGCTCATGTGACATATAGTTAAATAAAATACTTGGATGCGCACTGGGATCTTTTGAGGTCAGCTTGACGCGACCACGACTTGGCGAACGCAATGAACCGACATGGGCTTGAAAACTGTGCGAATCACTGGCGCTGCGACCATCATAACGCACGGCAAGTGGCAAGAAATGATACTGAATATTTGGGTGCGTAAACTTTTCATCCGTACGGATAAAGCCGCCGCCCTCAAACTGGTTAGAAGCACCAAGGCCTGTACCATTGAACAACCACTCCGCACCAATGGCAGGTTTATTCCACCATTTGTTGGCAGGCGCAATCGACACTGGTAGCTTACATTCATACTGCATATACAGCTCTAAATGATCCTGCAAGTTATTGCCCACACCCGGTAAATCTAGTATTTCTGTCACGCCAGCGTCTTTTAGCCACTGACCAGGGCCGATACCTGAGCGCTGCAACAGCTGCGGTGAGGCAATCGCCCCAGACGACACTACCACTTCACGAGATGCGTAAAACTTTTTGGTCTGGCCCTCGTGCTCGACCTTGACCCCGACGGCACGCTTGCCATCAAATAAGATCACATCGGTGAGCGCACCTGTCAAAATCGTGATATTGTCACGCGGCTTGGCACGATCTAGATAGCCGCGAGCCGTAGATGCGCGGCGACCATTAGGCGTCACAAAACGATCCATCGGACCAAAACCTTCTTGCTGATAGCCGTTCAAATCTTCGGTACGCGGATAGCCTGCTTGTACCCCAGCTTCAATCATGGCTTGGAACAGTGGATTCACCCCTGGTTTTGAGGTGGTCATCTCGACAGGACCACCAGCGCCGTGATAGTCATTTTCGCCAACATCGCGGTTTTCTGACTTTTTAAAATACGGAAGGCAATCCAAATACGTCCAGTCTTCCAAACCTTTTATCTTTGCCCAATCATCATAATCGAGCGCATTACCACGGATATAGCACATGCCATTGATGAGTGATGAACCGCCCAGCCCTTTACCGCGGCCACAGTCCATGACGCGGTTATTCATATATGGCTCAGGATCTGTTTTGTAACCCCAGTTATAGGTCGTCCCTTGCAGCGGCATTGCAAGCGCCGCTGGCATTTGGGTACGAAAATCCAATCGATAATCTGGACGACCTGCCTCTAGTAATAACACGTTGAGATCGGCGTCTTCGGTCAGACGCGTGGCCAGCACGTTTCCGGCTGACCCTGCACCAACAATAATGTAGTCATATTCAGGGGTGGTTGATGTCATAACATACTCCATAATATTGGAAAATATAAATCACTTGGTAGCAGCAAGGTCAAATGCATAGCGTCATCAGGCCCAAACTGCGCTCACTTTCTCAATACCACTCGTTAAAAGACCGATTCAAACGCACCCAACTCTACTTGGATAGATTTGGTCTGAGTATAATGCTCAAGCGCCTCGATACCATTTTCACGGCCAACGCCTGAGTGCTTGTAGCCACCCACTGGCATCTGTGCCGCTGACTCACCCCACGTGTTCAACCAGCAAATACCCGCTTCGATCTGAGCAATGACGCGATGCGCACGCTTTAAATCAGTCGTCACCACTCCAGCTGCTAAGCCATAATCGGTGTCATTGGCGCGGCGGATGACTTCTTCTTCGCTCTCATAAGTCAATATTGACATGACTGGACCAAAGATTTCCTCACGGACGATGGTCATATCATCGCTACAATCTGTAAATACGGTCGGCTCAACAAAAGCACCATTAGCCAATGCGTCTGTTGTGACGCGTGCGCCGCCCGTTAGCAGACGCGCGCCGCTCTCTTTACCTTGCTCGATATAGCCAAGTACGCGCTCCATATGCGGGAAGCTGACCAATGGACCCATGTTGATGTTCTCGTTCATTGGATCACCCAGCTTAATACGATTAACACGCGTTAAGATGGCTTGTTCAAACTTGGCTTGTAGCGCTTTTGGGACAAATACTCTCGTGCCGTTGGTACATACCTGACCGGTACTATAAAAATTCGCCATCATAGCGATATCAGCCGCGGTATCGATATCAGCATCATCAAATATGATCAATGGTGACTTACCGCCAAGCTCTAAGGTCACATCTTTTAGCGATGAGCTTGCCGCGCTCGACATGACTTTTTTACCCGTCGGCACACCACCAGTGAATGATACCTTGGCGATATCTGGATGATTGGTCAGTGCTTGGCCTACTTCGTAGTTGCCTTGCACGACATTGAACACACCATCTGGTAGTCCCGCTTCTGTCAGGATTTCTGCCAGTTTTAAGGCAGTCAACGGCGTGACTTCTGATGGTTTAAAGATCATCGCATTACCAGCAGCCAATGCAGGCGCGGCTTTCCACATCGCAATCTGAATCGGATAGTTCCATGCGCCAATACCTGCGACCACACCCAGCGGCTCGCGGCGAGTATAGACAAAGCTCGTGTCACGTAGTGGAATCTGACGACCTTCTATCATGGGCGCAAGTCCTGCATAGTACTCAACCACATCAGCACCCGTGACGATATCGACATACTTTGTCTCAGAGTAGGCTTTGCCCGTGTCTTTGGTCTCAAGTAGGGCGAGCACATCGTTGCGCGCGCGTAATATCTCAACAGCTTTTGAGAGAATACGACCGCGCTCAACGGTGGTCATTGCCGCCCAGATTTTCTGACCTTTATGAGCCGCTTTGACCGCGTCATCAATCTGCTCATTGGTGGTTTGCTGAATGGTTGCCAGCACTTCACCTGTCGCTGGATTGATGTCTTCAAAAGTGGCGAGCGTGTCATCGACCGCTAAGTAGCGACCATTAATATAGGCAGTTTGCACTTGTTCTAAATCGATAATGTCTGTCAAATTGTTGATATCTGTCATAAATACTCCTTGAGACGATTGATAAAAGCGGCAATAAAACGCCCTTTTATCAAATCATATCGTCATTGTTAAAATTCTAAAGTTGGATGGTTAGCAATCCGGATATTTATTGACCCGAACGATTGTCAAAGTCAGGTTGCGTCATTTTTATCAATCGATCATGTAGCGATTTTTTATCTGATATGTTGATACCTGAAAAGTCGGAGAGCCAAATTCCATCAGCGACCAGACGAGCCATACATAGGGTTTCAGTATCGTCAGTGGCGGCATGCTTTTCTAACTGCGTGTTGGCCCATTTGGCCCACAGCTCACGTAGCTCACTATCACCTAGCATCAATACATATAAGGTGGCTTGGTTGTCGTATTCTTCTTGCGCTTTTTCGCCCAGACTGATGGTGGCATCGATATAAGCACGGGTAAAAGCGCCATGACTCACAGGACCTTTTGCCATAGCGGCCTCGACTTCTGCCTCAAATTTCGCCATTGCATCATCGAACACTTCAAGCACAAGGGCATTTTTTGTTGCAAAATGATGCATCACACCGCCCTTTGTCACGCCTGCCGCATCAGCGACTGCCTGAAACGTCACTTTAGATAGCCCTTGCTCAAGCGTGATCCGTGCTGCTTGATCGAGCAGAGCACGGCGAACCACTTCTGGCTGTTTTTTACGCTTATAAGGATTTTCTATTTCTACACTCATATCAATGCACCACAGAATTAGACAATAAATTCATTACAACAACACCGCCGACGATCATAGCGATGCCAACCACTGCTGCCGTATCAAGGGTTTGCTTAAATAGCACCAAGCCTGCAAGCGATGTGAGCACAATGCCCAACCCACCCCATAACGCATAAGCAATGCCTAGCGGTATCACCTTGAGTGTCTGTGCCAATAAATAAAATGAGAGCGCATACAGCGCCCCCATCATCAGCGTCGGTACCAAACGGGTAAACTGCTCCGACTTCACCAAAAATGTCGTCCCTACCACCTCACATATAATGGCAATAGTTAGGTAACCGTAGGCAATCGTAGTAGGACTCATCTTTTGCGCACCGCCTTTATTTAAACAACTACTAATAAAACATAGCAAAGAAACCACATGGTCGGTATTTTATAGAGTTCTGTTACCAATGTGAAGGGCTGTCTTGCAACTTTATTGTGTCAAAGCATGTAGTAATGGCTTTTATTTCAAGATAGAACTGTTTTTATTACCTGCTTTGTCTTACGATCTAAATACTCGCGTGCGCTTTTTGCGCATTCTTCTACGTAACGTCTTTTATTTTTATAAGTGTACGTATCATTGTGAGCAAATCGGCCTATTTACGCCCCTACTGAACGAGCAGAGGCGCTGAAACGTCCTATCTGATAAGGGATAAGCGCCTATTTCTACTAATTGCGACAATATTTATAATTAATCGCATAATAAGGTTGACAGCCTCTAACGACTTGGCTAAAATGTGCCCCACATAACGCAAACAAGCCAAGTAATTATTGCTTTATAAAGCTTGAAACACTTGCAGTTATGACAGCTTATTCTCCAATAGCTCAGTTGGTAGAGCAACGGACTGTTAATCCGTGTGTCCCTGGTTCGAGCCCAGGTTGGAGAGCCATATACTAAAAACCTTCATCACTATTTGATGAAGGTTTTTTTATTGTTGCCGTTTTCATATTGACTGATCATAATATTCGCATGGCAGCTGTGTTCTTTTTGGCATTTTTGTTGTATGGTAAGATTAGTTTTGATTGGGTTCGTTTTTGTTTGAGTGTTTTACTCCTACTCACTAAAAATAATGGTTTATTATGATACCTGCACGTGTAAAAAATAAGTTCTCTGGTCATCCGCAAAAAATCATGCGCCCGATCAGTATTCGGTTGTCTGAAGAAATGATTGCCCTATTAGAAACAACCACCTCAGAATTGGGTTTTAAGCGCATTCAAGGGCTTATCCGTCTTTATATTCGTCAAGGACTCGATCGTGACCATCAAGATTATACGCTCGCTCATGACGAAGTATTTATTGAGACGTTACGTAAGCGCGGTGTGAGCCAGCGCATCATCGATGAGGCAATCGTTGTGACCCATAACAACAATATCTCTCACTCTTTATCTGAATTGCAAGACAGCGATCAATAATATCTTTCATCAGTCGTATTAATCATAACGATCTGGCTGAGATTGACTGAGACTCTAAAACGTTGTCACTATTTTTATCAAAAAGACCAAGTCTGCTCACGCAAGCTTGGTCTTTTTTGTGGCTATTATAAAGATGAGATTGCAATTTATAGATTAGCCTTGCTCTCTGAACTCTTTTTTGCCTCATACCGACACGCATTTACTCTTTGACCTTATCGTACGTTTGCGACTGTGGTTAGCGATAACTAAACAAAACCTGTTCCCAAACACGGTATATTAAGAAAATAGTCGCAATGTTTGGGGTGCATCCTCAATTTCAATATGAGGATGAAAATGTATAAGGAGGGGTACGATGATGGGGTTACAGCAGCATTTTTATAAAACGTTGTGTCTGACTATGGCAGTCGCCATGCTAGCGATAGCACCGGGTTGCTCGTCGCCGCAAACGGATCCAGACCAAAAAACCATACCGACTGACTCTGATCAATGGCAAAAAAAAACTGGGACAGACTTTTGAGCAATTACCTGCCGACGATCAGCAGCTACTCAGTCGATATATGCTACGCATGAAGCTTAGCGATGCGTATGAATCGGGCGCCATGCCGCGCACCACTATCAAGCAGGCCCTCATACAACAGCGTGAGTACGAGCGGCTGCATCCTAATAATCCAACAGGCAAAAAAAGTCCTATTGTGAAAGGTCAAACAGCAAATGCGACGGCACAGACGTATCCTGTCGCTCTCCTACCGATTAAGACCAGTGATAGCGATAGCTTAAACCAGGTCAAAATGCAGTTTATGCTATCCAACCATGGAGACGTTGCAATACAAAGTTTTCAAGGCACACTAACCATGAAAGACGCCAACCTGAAACAAGGCAAAGACTTCAATGTTCATCTCATACAATTTGATCCAGCCATCGAGCCAGAACAATCTGGCAAGATCATCATCGAGAGTAGTATTGAAGACATCAATGTCATGCGCGCCATTAAAAACACGAAGGATATGACGATCGAGATTAAAGAAGGCACACTTATATTGGCAGATGATCAAAGCATTGGGTTTGGCAATTCACTAGCTAAATAGGGGGACTGCGCATCATTTGATCTTTTATGAGGTTTATAGAGCCTGTCGTCCAGTATTTATAAAATACACCATAAAAAAAAGCCCCAATCAGTAATGATTGGGGCTTTTTAGCATTTGGCGGAGACGGAGAGATTCGAACTCTCGAAGGGCTATGAACCCTTGCCGGTTTTCAAGACCGGTGCATTCAACCGCTCTGCCACGTCTCCATTGGTGCATCATTATATAGATATCCTTTTATAATGCAAGCCCCTAATCTAAAAAAATTCAATTAATTTGCAAATACCTTTGAATCACTGGTTTATCGCTTGCTTGAGGCCAGATGCAGGCACATATCGAGCAGTCTGTTGGCATAACCCCATTCATTATCGTACCACGCAAAAACCTTGTACTGCTCGCCTACTTGCATGAGCTGCTGACCATCTATGATAAGCGACTCAGTTTGATGAATAAAATCACTAGAGACCAACGGCTCATCTGTATAAGCCATGATGTCACATAAATGCGTCTGACTGGCAGATTGAAGGGCGTCACGGATAATATCAACGCTGACCTCTGGCGTATCAAATACAAAGGTCACATCAATCGCTGCCACATCGATGGTGGGCACCCGTATTGAATGTCCATTTATCTTCCCCGCCATCGCTGGCAATACCCGCTCCGTCGCAGCAATACTACTCGAGGTCGTTGGGATAATATTGTAGCCAGAAGCACGCGCCCGTCTGGGATCTCGATGCGCTTGATCGAGCACCGTCTGATCGGCGGTAACCGCATGAATCTCTGTCATCATAGCGGACTTGACGCCGAACGCTTTATCCAATGTGTCAATCAGCGGCACCAGTGCTTGCGTGGTACAAGAAACGCTGGAGATAATCGGTAAATCAAGCATGAGCGCATCTGTATTGACCCCCATAACGATACAAGCATCCACATCATCGAATGGCGCTGCACCGATGATCACCTGCTGTGCGCCTGCATGGATGTGCAGCATCGCTTGCTCATATGAGCGAAAGTGACCCGTGCACTCTAGTACCACATCGACCCCTAGCGACTGCCAAGGTAGGTTTTGTGGATTGGGCTCTGAGAGCATATTGATGCAATAGGTCAGAGTGTTTTTGGTGAGACAGAGCTGAGTTTTATGCTCATTATCGGCCCCGCTCTCGATAATATCAGCACTGACCCCCAAGCGGCTTAAGCGACCGTGCGTGCTATCAAATTTTAATAAATGCAACAAAATATCTGCTGGTGCCAAGTCATTAATCGCGACGACATGGATTGCACGTCCTAATACTTCAAAGCGCTCTAGCAAGGCGCGCAGTACATTGCGCCCGATACGACCAAAACCATTAATAGCCACTCTCAATGGCTGTGAGTGCTCACCAGTGGTACGATAGGTCGCCGCTATTGGGTCAGAGGTCAATTGATAAGTGGCGCTAGAAAAATCAGGCATAAAAGATATCGCTATAAAGGGATATAAAGAATGGGCGTTGTCGCTTTAGACACGCTCTAACAGTTGGTTCAATATTTTTTGTTCAAAAAACCGACAGTATCGTAAAATCTATCTTGTCATAACAAACTATGGCGTGATAAAAATCAATGCCAAACGAATGGTGTTGTAGTCAATGCTTTGCTTGAGATGATCGAATATCGGACGCAGTTTGATACTGCCATCATCATTGAAGTCGTTTGGGTTATTGGCAACTTTGATGGCGACATAAGCGTTGCCAACCGCTGTCATGATCTCATCATCTGGACGCAGATAATCGCAGGCAAGGCTTGGGTCTTGCGATTTTAGCTCGCCGATGTGGCGCATAATGGTGGACTGTGATAACTGACGCGCTTGTGAGATTTCCGCAATAGTCAAGCTCTCTTCTAATAGCACTCTGGTTGCAAGCAAAGTGCTCTCTGATTTGTCAGAGACTTGATTGCCTAATTTCTGTTTTTTATCGATTTGCGCTTGTTGCTGTTCGCGGCGCTTTTTTTGCAGCGCGGCATAGGCGTCAACTACGGATTGACTGAGCGTACCACCTGACTTTAAAACAAACTTCTCATGCGCCTGCTGCATGCTTTCTTCATCCAGCATCGCATAGTTGGCATCAGCCTCTTCAGACAGGACCAAAAACCGCTTGTCTGCCCCGCGTGCCAGTGGATCAAGTTGCAAGCTCATGTCATTCATACCCAGTAGCTGCAATCCTGCCAGCGACTTGAGACGTGATAAGGCCACATAACCTTGTCCCAACTCAAAAGTACGCGATAAATCAATCTCAGCGGCATCGAGGGTCATGCCCTGCGATTTATGAATGGTGATCGCCCATGCCAGACACAGTGGTACTTGTAAGTAACTTGCTAGCACATCACCCGTTTCATCTTCGATAATCCATTCTTCAGGCTCAGCGATGACTTCTCGCCCTGAGTTCAATCTGACCACGGGCATTTTTTGTGTTGCCGCTTTCTTCGACTTTGGTTTTTCTTTGTCTTTTTTAGCAGCGGACTTCTTACCTTTTGCCGTTTTTTCGCCAGCAGCTTCCTCATCAATGCCATCAACGTTATCGCTGCTATCGTCTTCGATTAACGCGTCACTACTTTCCTTATCCTCTATTTTGACCGCAGCAAATCCAATCAGCTCACCCATCGTTCCGTTGGACACCCCAAGCTCGGCATTGTTTTTGATAAACATGACCTTGGCGCCCACCTTGAGAACCAACTCGTCTTGAGTACGTACGGTCTTTTTTAAGGTTTCAACCAGCTTACTATCGCCCGTGGTTGTGGCTCCAAAACGCATCATCTCACCGTCTAACAGTGCCAGCTCCTTGTCATTAATCTTATTGACATTGAGATTGTGCGTGTACAGGCGAGTACGCTTGATATCGACGCTTTGATCGTAAGTATTCTCTAAAGCGGCAATTGCCTCAAAGGTCACTTCCTGACGACGGATTTGATTGAGAATATCATCTAAGTCTAAGCCGCCATTTGCCGCTTCGCTAACCTGTCGATGCTGCTCTGACAGATAGCAAATATGAAATTTGGCATCGAGCCACGCCTCAGACATAAAGGCAAACTTTTCACGATTGCTCTCGCCTTTACTACCTATTGGCGGTAACTGAAAAAAATCTCCTGCGACGACGACTTGGATGCCACCAAAGGCTTTGTCGTTTTTGCGAATATGCTTGAGCACTTGGCTGACCAAGTTGAGCTGCTTGGCATGTAGCATCGATATCTCATCGATGACCAGTACTGCCGTGTCTTTTAATCTGTCTGCCAAAAACTGCTTACGAGATAAATTGGTCAAATCGCGATCAGACAGCTCATCTTTGATACCAATACCCGACCAACTATGAATCGTTGTGCCGTTCATGTGGGTGGCAGCGATACCGGTACTGGCTGTGACTGCAACCGGTACACGGCGAGCGCGCAGATAATCAATGTATTGATTGAGGGTATACGTCTTACCTGAGCCTGCTGAGCCAGTCAAAAAGACGTTTTGACCTGTTTTTAAGATATCAAGAGCAGAAGATTGACGCATAGATTCAAACCAACTATTAGTATAAAAAGAGAGTAACAACACAGTCATGACAACTGACAAAGTAGTGCAACGGTTCATACCCGAACGGCAGGGATTTTAAGCTCAAACAATTTAAAACTATCGCTAATATAATTAATAACAATCGTCTATTAATTATGTTTTATAGAAGCACTTCATTCTATACACTCATAAAAAACCAATATGTTATCTTTTGACTTATCCAGTAATAAAATCGTTAAAGATATTCTTATTATTACTATACCGTTAAAGTATTACAGCGATATTATTTTTCACTAAAAAACAAATCTTAAAGTTATATATTCACTCATCATTCATTATAAAATTTTAGTATGATTGTCAGCAAAAGCTGAGTAGTATGGAACGTGTACAGAGAGCAATTGATGTTAATCAATCACAACATCAACTGATATTGTTTTGCGATAACAGATATTAGGATAGATAAAACTGCGCCTGTATTATCCGATAAAACAAACAACACAACAAGGAGTGTTTCATGCTGTATGCAAATCCCAATACGGAAGGTAGCCCTGTTCAGTTCCGCGAAAAATACGATAACTTTATTAATGGTGAGTGGACCGCTCCTATCGATGGAGAGTATTTTGATAACACAAGCCCCATCGATGGTAAAACTATTTGCCAAGTCGCCCGCTCAAAACCTGCCGATATTGAAAAAGCACTAGATGCCGCACATGCTGCCAAAGATGCTTGGGGCAAGACCAGTGTTACTGAACGTGCCAACTTGTTACTCAAAATTGCTGACAGCATGGAAGCCAACCTAGAAGCGATTGCGATTGCCGAATGTTACGAAAATGGCAAACCTGTTCGTGAGACACTCGCAGCCGACATCCCTCTAGCCATTGATCACTTCCGTTATTTTGCCAGCGCCATTCGCGCACAAGAAGGCGGTATCAGTCAGATTGACGAAGACACTGTGGCTTATCATTTTCATGAGCCACTTGGTGTCGTCGGTCAAATCATTCCTTGGAACTTTCCTATCCTAATGGCCGTTTGGAAGCTAGCACCTGCCCTTGCTGCTGGTAACTGTGTCGTTCTAAAGCCAGCCGAACAAACGCCAGTTTCTATTTTGTTCCTGTTAGAGACCATCGGCATCGCTGATATCTTGCCAAAGGGCGTGCTAAACATCGTCAACGGCTTTGGGGTCGAAGCAGGTAAACCACTTGCGTCAAATCCGCGCATCAATAAAGTTGCCTTTACAGGTGAGACCACGACTGGCCGCCTCATTATGCAGTACGCGAGCGAAAACATCATTCCAGTGACGTTAGAGCTTGGTGGCAAAAGCCCTAACATCTTCTTTGCCGATGTTATGGATGAGGACGATGACTTCTTGGACAAAGCGGTCGAAGGTCTAGTGATGTTCGCGCTGAACCAAGGTGAAATCTGCACCTGTCCATCGCGGGCACTCGTTCATGAGAGCATCTATGATGAGTTCATCAAACGCTGTATCGCCCGTGTCGAGGCCATCAAAATGGGCAACCCACTCGATACCGACACCATGATTGGCGCGCAAGCCAGCTCAGACCAACTAGAGAAAATTTTATCTTATCTCGACATCGGTAAAAAAGAAGGCGCAAAAGTGCTCGTCGGCGGCGAACAAGCCAAACACGATGGCGACTTGACAGACGGTTACTACGTCAAACCAACGATCTTTGAGGGCACCAACGACATGCGCGTGTTCCAAGAAGAGATCTTTGGACCTGTCCTTGCCGTGACTACTTTTAAAGACGATGACGAAGCCATGCAGATTGCCAATGACACCTTGTATGGTTTAGGCGCTGGTGTATGGACCCGTAGTGTACACAAGGCATATCGCTTCGGACGTGGTATCCAAGCAGGCCGCGTATGGACCAACTGCTATCATATTTATCCATCACATTCGGCGTTCGGTGGTTACAAACAATCTGGTATCGGACGTGAAAACCATTTAATGATGCTCGACCACTATCAGCAAACCAAAAACATGCTGGTGTCGTACAGTCAGAAAAAAATGGGCTTCTTCTAAACCATCATTTCTAATCATGGAGCGGGTTATCACAAGTGTTACATAGCCCGCTCGCTACAACGATCTAAATAAAAAACTGAGACGAATTTTTATATCCTCTAATGCGCTTAGGTGCACAGCAGGAAAAATTTGTAGCAGTCTTGCGTTCAAAATAAGGTGTTTGCATATTTTGAATGCAATATCGCAACAACTTTTTATATCAACATTTATCAATCACCCATAAAAGAGAGCTTATTATGACTAACAAAATGAAAGCCGCTGTATTACATGAGTTCGGTCAAGACTTAAAAATCGAAGAAGTCGACATTCCAACCGCAGGTGCTGGGCAAATAGTTGTCAAAATGCACGCCTCAGGCGTCTGTCATACTGATTTGCATGCGGTTGAGGGGGACTGGCCTGTTAAGCCAAGCCCACCATTTATCCCAGGCCATGAAGGTGTTGGCGTGATCACGGCGGTCGGTGACGGCGTAACTCATCTCAAAGCAGGTGACCGCGTTGGTGTGCCATGGCTATACTCTGCTTGTGGTCACTGTACGCATTGCTTGGGTGGCTGGGAAACCTTATGTAAAAAGCAAGAAAACTCTGGTTACTCAGTGAACGGTAGCTTTGCAGAATACGTCCTTGCAGATGCCGACTATGTTGGCATTATTCCTGAGAGTGTCGACTCCATTGAGATTGCCCCTGTTTTATGTGCGGGCGTCACGGTATATAAAGGACTTAAAATGACCGACACCAAGCCAGGCGACTGGGTTGTTATTTCAGGTATCGGCGGCCTTGGTCACATGGCTGTACAATATGCCATTGCCATGGGGCTCAATGTTGCTGCTGTTGATATTGATGACGAAAAACTTGAATTCGCCAAAAAGCTGGGGGCAACAGTGACGGTAAATGCCAAAAATACAGACCCAGGCGAGTTGCTACAAGAAAAAATCGGTGGCGCTCATGGCGTGTTAGTCACTGCAGTATCATCAAAAGCTTTTGATCAAGCCTTAAGCATGTTACGTCGCGGTGGTACTTTAGTATGTAACGGACTCCCCACTGGCGACTTCCCTGTGTCAATCTTTGATACTGTACTCAATGGTATCACCATACGCGGCTCTATCGTTGGCACACGTCTTGACTTACAAGAGTCGCTAGATATGGCTGCGGCTGGCAAAGTCAAAGCGACCGTCAAAGCTGAGCCGTTAGAGAACATCAATGATATTTTTGAGCGGATGCGTAATGGCAAAATCGAAGGTCGTATCGTCATCGACTATAATCAATAACGGATAGTAAAATGACAGTGTTATAAGCTTATTACGTAGTTATTCCAACTGTCAATTATCAGCCGAAGGTCGTATCTTTTTAGTCATATGCCAGTTGTGATGTGTCTGAAGATGATGCGACCTTTTTGATTTGACTGTGGCATACTGATACTAGAGAGCAATTATATAAACCATGGATGGGCTATAAGAAGGAGTACGATATGAAACTGGCAGCAACAGAGTCGTGTAAGGCGTTGATTGAGCTACTAAAGTCCAAGCATGGAAAGCTGATGTTTCATCAGTCAGGTGGCTGCTGTGATGGTAGCTCGCCGATGTGCTATCCATTAGGAGAGTTTAAGGTAGGCGGTCAGGATGTGCTGGTTGGTGAGCTTGTTGGCTGTCCATTTTATATGGGACGCGCACAATACAATCTATGGCAGCATACCGATTTGACCATTGATGTCGTCAATGGTCGCGGTGCGAGTTTTTCGTTAGAAATCCCTGAAGGCAAACGCTTTATCGTACGCTCAGAAATCTGCACGATATAAGGACGTTTGACGCAAAACTAGGTAGCATTAATCTTAAATAATGTACCCCATATGACAGTCTTAGCTTGTCCTATGATATTGGGGAAAAACTGGCTGATTTAATAAAAACAAATCATAGCAGCACCTAATAACCACAGCATCTAATAGCTACCGCACCAAATAGTCAGCAGCTGCTCAATAATCCACTGATTTTTACAAATTATTGTCATTTATACATTTGTCTATCATCACAACAATAAAAATATTTGTATCCGAAAAGTAACTAATTTATTCATACACATGTATATTAATAACTTTTTATTATGAATTTTACTGTCAAAATTCGTAAAAGTTACCTTTTTTGGTTGTATTAGCTCTCTAAAATAATAGAAATCGTCTTTTTTATTAAATTATTTCAAAGATTTCTTGCATTATCGCTATTTATGAGAGTATATTCAAACGACTTATTTATAACGATATGTTCTACATTATATAAATTAAATCTTTCTCAACTTTATATATGTATCTTTTTGTAAAAAACATATCTTCAAAATAAATATACCAAAAGCAGTTGAAAGTTTGCTAATTCCTCAGACAGGCATAGCAATTTATAAGCAACTACCTATCATTACATGGGACGTAATAATGCAAAAATCATTCTTTAAACTGACGCTGTTGACAACGCTTATCTTGGGTATGAGTGCTTGTAGTGGCGACAATAAAACCACTGACGAGTCTGCTGCCAGCTCAGATGCAAAAGCCGCTAAAACCCTACTTTATTGTTCAGAAGGCAGCCCAGCTGGTTTCGATCCCGCACAGTACACCGCCGGCACCGATTTTGATGCGAGTGCTTATCCTATCTATAACGGTTTGGTACAGTTTAAAAGAGATGGGACTGAAATTCAGCCAGGACTCGCTGAAAGCTGGGATATTAGCGAAGATGGTAAGAGCTATACCTTTAATCTTCGAAAAGGCGTCAAGTTCGGTAAAACCGATTATTTCACACCAAGTCGCGATTTCAACGCAGACGATCTGATTTTTACATTAAAACGTCTCACCAACCCAGACTTTGAATTTAACAAAGCTTACCCTGCAGAGTTCCCCTATTCAGTTGGCATGGGATTACCTGATATCATCTCAAATATCGAAAAGGTCGACGACTATACTGTCAAAGTCACGCTTAACGAAGTCAATGCCCCATTTTTACAAAACCTAGCGATGCCATTTGCTTATATCAACTCAGCTGAATATGCAGATCAGTTGATGGCCTCTGGTAATGAGCCTGATATCAATAACAAACCTGTTGGTACTGGGCCTTTCGTCTTTACGTCCTATCAAAAAGACGCGCAAATCCGTTATACCAAAAACCCAGACTATTGGGACAAAGACAACATCTACATCGACAACCTTGTGTTTGTTATTACTAAAGATTCAGCCGTTCGTGCGCAAAAGGTACAAGCGGGTGAATGTCATGTGTCCGCTTATCCAAAGCCTGCCGAAATTGAATCGGTCAAAAAATCTGGTAAAGCCACCGTTCTTGATCAACCAGGTTTTAACGTCGGTTATGTCGGTTACAACGTTGAAAAGCCAAAGCTAAGTGATCTTAAAGTACGTCAAGCATTGGATATGGCGATCAATAAAGACGCGATCATCAATGCTGTCTATCAAAGCGAAGGTCTCAAGGCAACCAACCCAATGCCGCCTACGCAGTGGGGCTACGACGACTCTTTAAAAGATGCACCTTATGATGTTGAAAAAGCAAAAGCGCTGATTAAAGAAGCTGGCGCGGACAATATGAACATCGACTTATGGTACATGCCTGTTCAACGTCCATATAACCCTAATGCCAAACTCATGGCTGAAATGCTCCAAGCAGATTGGGCGAAGATTGGCGTCAATGCCAAACTGGTTACTTATGAGTGGGGCGAATACCTAAAACGCGCGGCGAAAGGCGAGCCTGATGTGATCTTGGCAGGTTGGACGGGTGATAATGGTGATCCGGATAACTGGTTGGGCTCATTACTGTCTTGTGACGCGGTCGGTGGTAATAACTACTCACGTTGGTGTAATAAAGACTTTGATAATTTGGTCATGAAAGGACGTCAGGTCACCAATCAAGATGAGCGTGTGGATGACTATGTACAAGCTCAGCAGATCTTCAAAGAGCAGCTTCCTTGGACGACTATGGCGCATTCGGTAGTTACCGTGTTCACTGCACCAAACGTTGTGGATTTCAAAATCAGTCCACTTGGTGCTGTACGTTTCGATGGCGTGAACGTTGAATAGCCTTAGCTAATTACGTCCGGTACGACATGCACTATTATTTGATTTGTATTCGGCTGGCTCAGAATCTCTGTTCCAGCCGTATTTATATGAGTTGATTGCTTTTTGACTCACATACTTTTCATTTGAGCACCTTTCACTTGAGTACTTTTGATTTAAGTGCTTGGTCATTTAAGGGCATGGTCACGGACGACCTCATTCATTGCTACTACTCCACTCATTGAATCACAACTATTGAGCAGCCCATGCTACTTTATATTCTGCGCCGTATCGCCATTCTTATTCCTGTCTATCTTGGCCTCACGCTATCGACTTTTACTCTGATCCGTCTCGTACCAGGCGATGCAGTCGAGATCATGATGGGTGAGCGTATGGTGGATCCAGAGCTACATGCTCGCGCCCTAGAAAGACTGGGATTAGACAAACCCCTTATCGTTCAATACTGGGATTACTTGACGGGTATATTGACGGGTGACTTTGGTCAATCCTTTCGTACTCGCTCTCCTGTGTTACAAGACTTTTTTGCGCACTTCGTTCCAACGTTAGAGTTGGCGCTATGTGCGATTGTCATTGCTAGTGTGATTGGTGTGAGCTTAGGTATCTTTGCCGCGCTACGCCGTGGTACTTGGATTGACTATACTCTGATGCCAGGGGCGCTGGCAGGATACTCGATGCCGATCTACTTACTAGGCCCTATTCTGACAGGTATATTCGCTCACTATCTTGGCCTTTTACCCGTTGCTGGTGTGATCTCTGTCGCACAGTTCTTGGATGTCCATCCCTTGTACGGCTCATGGTTACTTGGCTCTCTTACCTCAGGGGAACCGGGCGCTTTTTGGAATGTGGTCAAACACTTTATCTTGCCATCAATCGCACTATCGACCATTCCACTCGCGATGATCGCGCGGATGACACGCTCTGCGATGCTGGAAGTGTTGGATGAAGACTATGTGCGTACGGCTCGCGCCAAAGGCTTATCGCCACGCCGCGTGATCATGGTACACGTGATGCGTAACGCGCTAATCACTGTCGTCACTGTGGTTGGCTTACAAATGGCAACCTTGCTTGCAGGCGCAATTATTACCGAGACTATCTTTAGCTGGCCGGGTGTTGGTAATTGGCTTCTCGATGGCTTTTTTACTCGTGATTACCCCATTGTGCAAAACGGTATTTTGTTGGTCGCCACTGCTTTGATTTTGGTCAGTTTATTTATTGATATTTTGTATGGTCTGATCAATCCGCGTATTCGACATACCTCTTAATGTCACAATGTTGCAATGTTGCAATGTCACATTGATAAATACTTATATTATAAATAGTGATGATTGGCGCTGAAGTGATGTTTTAGCAATGCTTAGTACTTTTTTAGGAACAAAATTCTAAAAAATGTCACTGCGCTAGCCACTATAGGAACTGCTCATGAAGCCTTCTGTTCTCCCCTCTGATGTCAATCTGATGGCTGCCAAACCGCCATCGTCTTGGCAACTATTTTTATCGACCTTTTGCCGAAACAAGGGCGCGGTGTTGGGTTTTATTATTCTCATGCTAATGGTTATTGTTGCCATACTCGCGCCCGCAATTGCCCCCCATGACCCTTATGAATTATTTACCGGCCAAGAGCAATTGCCGCCAGCCTTTTTAAGTGGTGGTGATGCGATGTTTTGGCTAGGCACTGATGATGCTGGACGAGATACCTTGTCTCGGGTGATGTATGGCGCGCGTTACTCTCTGTTTATCGGTCTGAGCGCGACGACACTTGCGATGTTGGTCGGCATCTCTTTAGGACTTAGTGCTGCCTTTTGTCCCAAAGTTTGGGGCAAAGCGGTCATGCTGGTCAATGATATTTTGATGTCTTATCCAAGCTTGCTCTTGGCCATCATCATTGCCGCTATTTTAGGGCCCTCTATGACCAATACGATTATTACCATCGCTTTGGTCTGTACGCCGCCTTTTATTCGTCTGACTCGCGCCACCGCGATGGTGGAGTTGCAACGTGAGTACTTTATCGCCTCGCAGGTGATGGGTGCTGGTGTGCTGCGTTTATTATTCATCACAATTTTGCCCAACTGCATGGCACCGCTTATCGTACAAGCAACGATGATTTTTTCCTCTGCTATTTTAGAAGCGGGTGCGATTGGTTTCTTAGGCTTTGGTGTACAGCCACCTGATGCTGAATGGGGTGCGATGCTCGGTACGGCTCGTCAATACATTCAAAGTAATGTTTGGCTCGCTATTTGGCCAGGTGTCGCTATCTTCTTGGCTGCATTGTCGATTAACTTGACGGGTGATGGCCTGCGTGACGCGCTCGATCCCAAATTAAAGCAGGTGACCTAAGATGACTGATACTTTAATTAAAGCGCCTACCACTCACACTTCTATGAATGGCGCATCAACAACAGACGCGCCGCTGTTATTGGACATCGAAAATCTGTCGGTCACTTTTGGTCAAGGAAAGCGTGCCTTTCGTGCTGTCGATGATGTGTCTTTAAAAATCACACAAGGTGAAGTCATCGCTGTCGTTGGTGAATCCGGCTCAGGTAAGTCAGTCACGATGATGGCACTAATGGGACTATTGCCGCCGTCTGCCACCGTCCGCGCCAAGCGAGTGATGTTTGATAATAAAGACATGATCAGTATGCCTGCCAAGGAAAAACGCGGCATCATTGGCAAAGACATCTCCATGATCTTTCAAAACGCGATGTCTTGCCTCAATCCAAGCTTTACCGTTGAGATGCAGCTGGGTGAAGTACTGCGCAAGCATCTTGGTTTGCGCGGTGCAGCAGTACAGGCACGCATATTAGAGCTGTTAGAGTTGGTCGAAATGCCTGACGCCAAAAACCGACTCAAAGTGTATCCACATCAACTCTCAGGCGGTATGAGCCAGCGCGTTATGATTGCGATGGCGCTTGCGTGTGAACCAAAACTGCTCATCGCAGACGAGCCAACGACCGCACTTGATGTCACCGTACAAGCGCAGATCATGGATTTGCTCGGTCGATTGCAACGCGAAAAACAGATGGCGATGGTTTTGATTACCCATGATTTGGGCCTTGTTGCACAAAACTCGCGTGATGTCGCGGTCATGTATGCTGGACAAGTGGTTGAAACCAGTACCGTGCCAGAGGTTTTCCAACATCCTGCACATCCTTACACAGAGGCGCTTTTACAAGCCATTCCTGAGCTGGCTATCGGACAAGATCGATTGAACAGCTTGCCTGGGGTCGTACCAAGTCAATATGATCGCCCAAGCGGGTGCTTGTTATCTCCTCGCTGCCCATATAAAGAGCCTGCTTGTGACGTGCCGCCGCCTATTTTGGACACACCAAATGGCAAAGTGCGCTGCATTTATGCCGATCCTACTGCTCGCACCCCCATCTCTCACGCTGCTATTTTGGAGTCACAAGTATGAGTAATAAAGTGGTTTTAAAAGCAGACAATCTACATAAGCACTATCCGGTATCACAAGGATTGGGCAAACCAAAAGCGCACGTCAAAGCGCTGAACGGTATCTCTTTTGAGCTTGAGGCTGGCAAAACATTGGCAGTCGTTGGTGAATCAGGCTGCGGCAAATCTACCCTTGCCCGCCAGCTGACACTCATCGAGCAGCCGACGCAGGGCGAGCTTTTTATCAACGACGAAGCCACCACTGGCTATAGTAGAAAGGCGCTCAAAGACTTACGTACCGAAATTCAAATGGTCTTCCAAAACCCTTATGGTAGCTTGAATCCGCGTCATACTATCGCCTATCAATTGACAGAGCCGTTGGATATTCATACCAATCTGTCGAAAGAAGAAAAGCGTGACAAAATCAACGAGATGATGAGAAACGTGGGTCTACGTCCTGAACATGCTGGGCGTTTCCCACATATGTTTTCGGGTGGTCAGCGCCAGCGGATTGCCCTTGCCCGCGCCATGATGCTCAATCCAAAAATTGTCGTTGCTGATGAGCCGACCTCCGCGCTTGACGTATCGATTCAGGCGCAGGTCTTAAATCTGTTTATGGATTTGCAAGATGAGTATCGTACTGCCTACGTTTTTATCTCGCACAACTTGTCAGTAGTACGCCATGTCGCTGACGACGTGATGGTGATGTATTTAGGTCAAGCCGTCGAGCACGGGCCCAAAGAAGCCATTTATAATGCGCCAAAGCATCCTTATACCATCGCATTACTGGCGGCTGCCCCCACGGTAAATGGCCAAAAGAAAGATTTGACGCTACAAGGTGAGCTACCAAGCCCGCTTAATCCGCCAAGCGGCTGCGCTCTACATAAACGCTGTCCATATGCGACCTCGCAGTGCAGCGAAATAGAGCCTCAACTGCGCGAATGGGATGGTCGATTGGTCGCTTGTCTACGTTTGGAAGAGATATATGGTTAAGATGACTAACGGCTAAGTAATACTCACTACGCCGCGACATTTAGGAAATTGCGCGCACCCATAAAAGGACTGTCCTTTGCGTGCGCCATTTTTTGTGGTGCGTTCAACCATCTCACCGTTACATCTTGGACAGGTTGGTGTTTGGACGAGATTAACGTTATCTTCTACCGTCTTAAGTATCTCAGGTTCATTCACTTTTGGCTCAGATTCTATAATCTCAAATGGCGTAAGAAAAACCTTATCAGCCATATCATGCGGTTTGATTATTTGCTGAGTATTTAGACTATCAATTGGTAATGCGGTAGATTCAACCTCAGTTTGACCAGACCATCGATGCACTTCTCTACTCTTTAGGATAGTTCTATCAACAGTTTCTTTTACTATAGGCTCAGGTGTAGGATTCTCAGTATTCTTGATCGGATTACTGTACTTATCTTTTAGATAGGCTTTATGCTGCCGATTGGTGCGCCAAGACTTACTAAATCTATTGCTATTAATCTGCTCAACGATAGATAAAACCTCATCTTCAGTGAGTAGCTTATCTTGCTTTTTCTTTACATACGAGACCATACCACTCGTCAATACATGTTCGGGCAATTCATCGCGGGTTTTTAACTCGCACTCACCGATAAAAGCAATCATCGAATGGAAGTAGCTCAGCTCCAAGCCTAATAAATCTGCGAGCGTCTTAATATGTAAGTAGTTTTGACGTAGCGGATTTTGGAATTTGAATTTACTTCCATTTGGAAAAGCTTGTGTCCACTGCTTTTGCGTTTCCTTTCCGTATATCCAGCCTTTATAATTTTTGGTTTCAATCACAAAGATGCCGTATACGGAGACGATAACATGATCGATTTGCGTACTACCACCATTGGCTAATGGCAAAGTGATATTATTTAAACGGTGATACACGTCTTTTTCAAGCTTTAGCCACATGGCGACGTTGATGACGGTTTCACCTAAGAAACCTTTAAAGCTAGATTTTAGGGACATGGTGGATTTCTCAAAGCATGGCTTATTAGGTTGACATCTACTAAACAAAAGATTTAAGCCCATATAAGATATTTATAAATATGATTACACCAATGACAATTTTCATGAAGCTTGTACTTTCTTGTTTTGCTTCTGCAAAATTCTGCTGAATTGAAGCTGTAACGAAGGCTATATCGGTTGAAGTAGGCTTATAGCTGTTAAAGGTGACTTCATTAGCTAAGCTTGGAATGTCATCAATAAGCTCAGTCACTTGTGGCCGAAGGTGCTTCTCATATCCTTTCCAAGGATTATCACTCTCATAAAGTTTTCGTACGCCATAATACATATCTTCTTCAAAATAACTGTCTTGAATCCATTGATCGTAATAAGCTGGGTCCCAAAATTTGGCAGGAAGTACAGTAACCTCAGCTGTTTCATCACTGATTAAAATAGGGAATGAGCTTTGTAAAATACCATTGGGTAAATGTAACCGCCAAACGAATATACTGGTAGACTTTAATGGTAAAGGCGTGATGCTATTAGGAATGTCAAAACCATGCATTCTAGTATGTTCGTCAGTTATGTGCTCGGCATACTTTGATATTTCTATATCATCCGTATCAGGAATGGTATTTTTAAAAGTATAAAGTTCATGTGCAATTTCTGCTAGATAAGAAACTGGTGTTCGCCCTGTTGGATCGTATAAGACTTCAGCAGGACAAGAATATGTCTGATCAAAAGACCATAGCATTTTATTTGCTTGGACGACATGAGCCCATACTACTTTGCCTGTTTTATATAGCTTAGCCAATTGATTCATTTGTTCATACAAGACGTCGTCCTTCATCCATTTTGGAGGCATCATTTGTAAGTAAGCTAAATCCGCTCGATCTAAATTAGCAAATTCAATCTCCCTGTCAAACTTCAACTCCATAGTGGGTACGGGTGGCAAAGGCTGGTTGAAATCAGTATTGCTTAATATAGTAGATGGAACTAGCTCCAACACACTTTGCCAAATTGTTTGGTCTTGTAATGCCCCATCGTCACTAGCTATTATCAATGCTTGGTAAATCACTTGCTTAGGAACGAAAAAATCACACAAATCTTGGATATCACTATCAAAATCGACAAACATGTTTTCAGCCAGTGCGGCCTGATCTCCTATACAATGATCGCTTGCATCAGAGTACCAAACTGGGACTTCTCTACGAGCTCGCCCAATGACTTCACCTAAATAATAGCTCAATATCTCAATAGTCGAGCTATTGTGCAGCGGGTATTCTAAAGAAAAGATTCGATGTTCTGTAAATTCAGGCAGTCTATTTTTAACCGTTAGCAACCAATCATCAACTCACTTAAGACTGTTTATTGAATAATCAAGATTACAGTTACGAAGCTCTCTTTCATATTTAAAGTCCTGATGTCTGGTCAAACCATCTAACTCATCAGGATTCGCCTGTTCTGACCTATCGGAGAAAAAATCATCTAACGTTAAGAGCACGCTTACCGTTTCAACAGTCGGTTGATTAGACGTAAGGAATGGCTTTTGCGAGTTAATAGAAGTCGTGCAACTTGTCATGATTTTATCATCTTAGAAAATATTGAATTTTAGTTTATGTCGTTTAATAGTTAGCTACCGATGACTACCTGTCTACTAAATGTTTCTTCTTCCATTGCACATAATTAAAGTTGTCTTTAGCAATGTCTATATGCCAATCATAAGGAAATAAGTCTGATTGTATTTCTAGTGGAATACTATTTTTATGTATAAAACACCGATTAACTAATAACTCGAGCCTTTCCCAAACTCTGTGTAACTGCTTATAATCCAATGTAAAGGAGAATAAGCAATGACAAAAGAAACAGAACTAAAGAAATTAGCCGAACAAATGGCTAAACACGTTGGAAGCTTCGAAGACATCAAAGCATTTCAAAAAGAGCTCATGCAGTCATTTATTGACACTGCCTTAGAAGCCGAGATGGAAGATCATCTAGGCTATCCTAAGCATGAAAAGGCGGATAAGCAAAACAAGCGCAACGGTCACACTAAAAAGACAGTACGCAGTGACACAGGCGATCTTGAGATATCCACCCCCAGAGACCGTGAAGGGAGCTTTGATCCTGCATTGGTTGGCAAACACCAAACCCGTATCACTGGGCTCGATGATAAAATCATATTTCACTACAGGCATAGCCTTACGTCTTGCGCTTCGGGCAAGTGTCTCCCAGACACTTGCTGATCCTCGCTCATACGCCAAAGGTCAAACCACTACTGAGATTGTCGAAACCATCAAAGACATCTACG
>NZ_JAKDJE010000040.1 GCF_030454045.1 Psychrobacter sp.
GTGACGACTATTTTGTAATATTGCTCTACCATTAAATAGATATTGATGATAAATTTGTCTATGGGCATCTCACAACTCCATTAGATCTCTTGCATAAGTCATTGCTAGCCATTGATACTCCGTTAACGAAGGTCAATAAAACGGTACTTTTGCAAGAGGTCTATTGTATTCTTGGTCGAAAACAATAGATTAGTGAGGTGCTCTTCTTTTTTCAATCACTTTCGAAGTTGAGAGTGGGGTATTCCTATAATAAATACTATATAAAGTTATATAGCTTTGTATAGTACAGGGTTTATTTTAGACATTTAGGTGTCCAGAGCTTTCTTTGTTTTTTTCCATACATTACCTATCCTCCCTATCAAGCTACTGCCTTATCCCTTGATATCTAGTGTTGGTAGACGGCTTTTGCTATAATAGTTACTCTATTACATTACTTGTTTTCGTTTGTCCTCACTTTTAGTGATATGACAAGCGACAGCTTATTGTACCGATATTGGTTCATTACTCTTGAATAACCAATAAAATCCACAATATATAGCTTCTAAAGTAGTGTGTAACTCTCATCACATATCAGAATGATTGGATATAATTGACGTGGTCTTACGGTTATATGATTGATGGTTGCAATCATCACTGCCAACGGACCCAATAATAGGCGAATAGATTATGGTAGCGATTACTTTACCCGATGGTAGCGTGAAAAACTTCGAAGGTAATACAACAGTCATGGAAGTGGCGCAAAGTATTGGGACAGGGCTCGCTAAAGCGACAGTTGCTGGACGTGTCAATGGTCATTTAGTAGACGCTCATGACCCAATCGTTGCTGACGCCAATGTTGAAATCGTGACACCAAAAGACGATGACGGTGTCGATATCATTCGTCACTCATGTGCGCATTTGCTTGGTCATGCGGTGAAACAGCTTTATCCCGATGTCAAAATGGTCATTGGTCCTGTTATTGATGATGGTTTTTATTACGATATCTTTAGTGAAACGCCATTCACGCCTGAGCACATGGAAGCGATTGAAAAACGCATGATGGAGCTGATCAAGCAAGATTATGACGTTATCAAAAAGATGACGCCACGTGCTGAAGCAATTGAGATATTTGAATCACGCAATGAAGATTATAAGCTGAAGCTTATTAATGATATGCCAGGTGAAGAAGCTTTTGGTCTGTATCATCATCAAGAATACGTTGATATGTGCCGTGGCCCGCATGTGCCCAATACGCGCTTTTTGAAAGTATTTAAACTGACCAAAATGTCAGGTGCTTATTGGCGCGGCGATGCCAAGAATGAGCAATTACAGCGTATTTATGGTACTGCTTGGGCTGATAAAAAACAACTAAAAGCCTATATCCAGCGTATTGAAGAAGCAGAAAAACGTGACCATCGTAAAATTGGCAAAGCGCTGAACCTATTTCATATGCAAGAGCAAGCGCCAGGTATGGTGTTCTGGCATGCGAATGGCTGGACAATTTATCAAGTACTTGAGCAATATATGCGTAAAGTACAATACGACAATGGCTACGAAGAGATCAAAACGCCACAAATCGTTGACCGTAGCTTGTGGGAGCGCTCAGGACATTGGGGCAACTACGCAACTAATATGTTCACGACCTCTAGTGAAAACCGTGATTATGCGGTAAAGCCGATGAACTGCCCTTGCCACGTGCAAGTGTTCAATCAAGGCCTAAAGTCTTACCGTGACTTGCCACTACGTATGGCTGAATTTGGTTCTTGTCATCGTAATGAGCCATCAGGTTCACTGCATGGTTTGATGCGCGTACGTGGTTTTACGCAAGATGATGCGCATATCTTTTGCACGCAAGCACAGATTCAACAAGAAGTAGCAGAATTTATCAAGCTAACACTTGCTGTCTATGAAGATTTTGGTTTCGACAACATTATTATGAAGCTCTCTACTCGCCCTGAAAAACGTGTTGGTAGTGATGAGTCTTGGGACTTTGCAGAAAAGGCATTGGCAGATGCGCTTGATAGCTCAGGGTTAGACTGGGATTACCTACCTGGCGAAGGCGCTTTCTATGGTCCAAAGATTGAGTTTAGTCTAAAAGACTCGTTAGGTCGTATTTGGCAGTGCGGTACCATTCAGGTAGATCCCAATATGCCTGAGCGCCTCGATGCTGAATTCGTCAATGAGCAGAACGATCGCGAAGTACCTATTATGTTACACCGTGCCATCTTAGGGTCATTTGAGCGTTTCATTGGTATTTTGATCGAAAACTATGCCGGTTGGATGCCAGTATGGCTAGCACCGCAACAAGTTGTGGTCATGAACATCACTGATAAGCAAGCTGATGCCTGTGAAAACGTGGTTAGTGAGCTTAAAAACGCAGGTATTCGTGCGGTTAGCGACTTGCGTAACGAAAAGATTGGATTTAAGATACGAGAGAAAACATTAGAACGTATTCCCTATATGCTAGTATTAGGGGATAAAGAAGTGGAATCGGGCAGTGTCAACGTCCGAACGCGCGAAGGTGAAAACCTTGGCGTGATGAGTGTTTCTGAATTTATTACATTAGTACAGACCGCTGTCAGTAAAAAAGGCCGACAGACCCCAAAAACAGATGAGGAGTAATACCTATTAAACAGTCCAACCGTTTGAACATCAACGAAGATATCAACGTCAAAGAAGTCCGTCTCGTCAAAGAAGATGGCGAGCAAATGGGTGTGGTTGATATCGCAACCGCGATGAAAGCGGCACGTGATGAAAACCTAGATTTGGTTGAATTAGTTCCTGAAGCTAAGCCGCCAGTATGTAAGATCATGGATTATAAGCACTTCCTTTATGATCAGAAGCAAAAGGCTAAAGAAGCTAAGAAAAACCAAAAGCAGACTCAGCTCAAAGAGATGAAGCTACGTCCTAGTACCGAAGAGGCCGATTATCAGGTGAAACTGAGAAAAATTATCAGCTTTTTGGAAGATCAAGACAAAGTTAAAATTAGCATCCGTTTCCGCGGACGTGAAATGGCGCACCAAGATATTGGTCGCAAACAACTTGATCGTATCATTGAAGATACTGCTGATATCTCAAACGTCGAACAGTACCCTAAGATGGAAGGTCGTCAAATGGGTATGCTGCTTGGACCTACTAAGAAAAAGTAGTCTTTTATGAGATTGCTTTAAGTAGTGGCTGTTAGTCAATATAGTTATTTATAACTCTAACCATCAATATGCTACGGGATATTGATGGTTTTTTATTATCTGCCTTAACATCTGTCTTTTTAGAGGTATCTGGCCAGTTATAATTGGCTGACGCTATTTTACAAAACCCACCTTCTCAACCATTTGATTACGCGGTAGTCTAAAGATCTGTTTTGTATTTGCTTCTTCGCGTTTTTAAAAAATTCTAGTTAGTGTATAACAATAATCTATATCACGACCAATAGAGTCGTTTATAAAAACACTGCTTTTATCTGACATCAAGGGAACTTTCATGCAAGAATTAACGCCACCAGAAAATGCCGCCACTCCCAGTATCTCACTAACAGCGCCAGAGCCTGTCAGAGAAGTACAAAAAAGTGAAGCAGATCAAATGATTAAGCTAGATGAAAGTCAAATTCCGGAGCTGGATGCCAAAGTAGACGCCTTTGTCGATCACGTCATTACTAACTCCGTGCACAGTCCAGAATTTCAGCAAAACGTCCAATCCATTCATAATCTGGGCACCCAAGAGATTCGTGAATCCGCTCAAGTCTCTAATCGCATGCTTGAGCTACCGGCCAAAAGCCTTAATGACAGCTTGTTTGACAACTCCCCTATTGCCAAATCTTTAACCGAATTACGCGGGATCGTCGAAGATTTAGACCCAAGCAAAAAAGAGCTGACCAGCTCTCGCAAACTCTTTGGTTTGATTCCATTTGGCAATAAAGTTCAAGACTATTTCCGTCAGTATGAGTCAGCGCAATCGCATATCAATGCAGTAGTAACCAGTTTATATAATGGTAAAGATGAATTGCTCAAAGACAATGCAATGATTGAGCAAGAAAAAGTCAATATGTGGGAGCTGATGCAGTCTATACGCCAGTATATCTATGTTGGCAAAAAGATAGATGAACAACTAGAGCAAAAAGTCTACGCCATAGAAGCGACTGATCCTGAAAAAGCGCGTATTATCAAAGAAGAGATGCTGTTTTATGTGCGTCAAAAAAACACTGACTTTTTAACTCAGTTGGCCGTCAATGTGCAAGGTTATCTAGCACTCGATACCATCCGTAAAAACAATCTAGAGCTGATTAAAGGGGTTGATCGAGCAACGACGACCACTGTTTCAGCACTACGTACGGCGGTGGTAGTTGCTCAAGCCATGACCAATCAAAAATTGGTACTTGATCAGATCACTGCGTTAAACAAGACCACCAGTAGTTTGATTGAGTCAACCTCTGCCATGCTCAAACGTCAGTCAGGTGAAATCCATGAGCAAGCAACCAATAGTAGCATTGAGCTTGATAAACTGCAAAACGCCTTCAATAATGTCTATGACACCATGGATATGATCAGTAATTATAAAATTGAAGCATTAGAGAATATGAAACAAACGGTCAATACTTTGACCACTGAAGTCGATAAAGCACAGAAATACTTGGATAAATCAAATCAAACGACGGTGCTAGAAGTATCAAAAGAGCTAGACAGTAAAAAAATCACCGATAAATCAAGCAGTGTTGATATCGATATTTGATTGATCCCAATAGCGTTCATTTAAAAATGCAACGCTTTCTGCTATTGAAGGCACATAAGGCAATTGACGCAAGATATTGCGCTGCCGTTCGTGTTAAGATAGTCACTATTAATAATTTAAAAAATAGATACGGTAATTTATGAGTTGGAATGATCCAAACGCCTCAAGTGAGGCACAAAAATACGACAACCCAATCCCTAGTCGTGAGTTGATACTCAGTACGATTGGTGAGCATGGGGAAGTCACTCACAAGCAGCTGGCGCAGATCTTTGAGATTGAAGATCCAGATCAGTTTGATGCTTTGGGCAATCGCCTAAAAGCCATGGCACGCGACGGTCAAGTCAATCGCGAAGGCCGTCCCTATCGCTATCGCACAGTCACTAAGCAAGATATCGTTACAGGCACCGTATCTGCACATCCAAAAGGCTTTGGCTTTGTGGTATTGAGTGATATGCCAGATTTATTTTTGCATGAAAAACAAATGCGCTGGGTATTCAATGGCGATACAGTAGCAGCAGTTGGCACGTCAACAGACAATCGCGGTCGTACTGAAGGTCGTATTGTCGATGTGATTGAGCGCCGCCAGAACAACTTTATCGGTACACTTGCGCGTGATGAAGAGGGCTTTTGTGTTGAGCTTGGTAGTCCAAACAGTCATCAACCAATCACTGTCACTGATGATAATGTCCAAGCCCTCAATATCAAACAAGGCGCGCCTGTCAAAGTCGATATCATCGACTGGCCGAACCAGCATGAATTTGCCACTGGCAAGATCACTGAGGTATTGTCTGATGATAACGATCGAGAGCTGATTATTGAGACCACTTTACTCAACTATGATATCCCATCAGATTTCAGTGAAGCGGCGCTCAAACAAGCTGCTGAATATCAAGAACCAACTGAGAAAGACATAAAAGGTCGCACAGATTTGCGTCATCTGCCACTCGTTACTATCGATGGTGAAGATGCTCGTGACTTTGATGATGCCGTATTTGCTGAGAAGCGCTCAGGCGGCAACTACCGCGTCGTGGTCGCAATTGCGGATGTCAGCTACTATGTCACGCCAAACTCACCACTAGATCAAGATGCTTACGAGCGCGGTACGTCCGTATACTTCCCGCATCGTGTGATTCCGATGCTCCCTGAAGTCCTCTCTAATGGTCTGTGTTCATTGAACCCTAACCTTGATCGTCTATGCATGGTGGCTGATATTAAAATATCACGTGCAGGTAAGGTCACAGGATATGAGTTTTATCCATCAGTGATGCACTCACAAGCGCGTCTCACGTATAACCAAGTGAACGACTATTTTGTCAATCCGACTGATAAAAGACTTCCTAAATCATTAACGGGCAATAAAGACGTCAAAAAATCGATTGATACATTGCATCAGCTTTATGAGTTACTGCTCAAAAAACGTGAAGAGCGTCATGCCATGGAGTTTGAGACGGTTGAAACCTACATCAAATTTAATGAAAAAGGCGGGATTGACGCTATATTACCGCGTACTCGCGGTGACTCTCAGAAGCTGATTGAAGAGTGTATGCTCCTCGCTAATACCTGCGCGGCAAACTTTGCACTCAAACATGAGCTGCCAGTCTTATATCGTAACCACGATAAGCCTGATAATGAAAAATCAATGCGTATTCACGAATATGCAAAAAACTTTGGCCTACCCTTCCCAGAAGAGAATCCAACGCAAGCCGATTATCAGCGTATTATTGAAGCAACCAAAGACCGACCAGATGCGATTAGCATTCATAGCATGTTGCTGCGCTCGATGATGCAGGCAAATTACGCCCCTGACAATATTGGTCACTTCGGCTTGGCTTATGATGAATATAGCCACTTTACCTCGCCGATTCGCCGTTATCCAGATCTAATGCTGCATCGTGCGATCAAAGCGAAAGTAACAAACAGCAAGCAACCTGTCATGGATTTTTCACTTGACGGCGCGGGTACACAGACATCTGATACAGAGCGCCGTGCAGAAAAAGCATCTCGCTTTGTAGAGTCTTGGCTCAAGTGTCATTATATGACGGATCATGTCGGTGAAGAGTTCGAAGGGGTTGTGACGACCGTGACCAACTTCGGCCTATTCGTTACGTTGACTGATCTATACATCGATGGCTTGGTACATATCTCCAATGTGGGCGATGATTTCTTTGTTTATGATGAGCAGCAGCAACAGCTTATTGGTAAAGACAAAGGCACGCTATTTGGGCTGGGTGACTTAGTAAAAGTACGGGTTGCTGGCGTCAACATGGACTTACTGCAAATTGACTTTGACTTAAAAGAAAAACTTCAGTCTAGTGCCATGAACCAGACAAAAAAGCAGCCTGCCAAAAAAGAGCCGTCTAAGAAAGGTCCAGCAAAGAGAAGTAATAACCGTAGAGGATCTAGCAAAAAAAGCTAATCTGAAACTGTAGCACCATAAATAAAAAAGGCTAACGATAACGTTGGCCCTTTTTTATGCTTTGTTATTTATAGTTTTAGGTTAAATATTTTTTTACTGTGCATTACTCATCTGTTCCAAACGATCTTGCTCAGATTGCTGTGCTTGATCGATTTTATTGGTTGCATCATCTAAAATGGCTTTTGGCTGTTCGCCCAGTGGTTTGCTGGCGATATTTGCAGAGCTATTCTTAGAGCTATCTGCATCAGATACAGCTGCTGTAGGCTGTTCAGAAACAGTACTGCTAACGGCAACCTCTCTGTTTTTCTCATGACTATTGCCATTGATGATGTTAAAACCAAGCAATGCTACGATGCCGATTACGGCAAATATGATTACATGCTTCATTTCCATAAAAAATCTCGTCTTTGATTAGCTACCAAATACGAGTTTCATTGCACTTTTTGTGCCTACTTTTAAACCTACTATCTCTTACTATTCTTGCGGACTATTATTATTGAGCAAATCCGTTTCATCTGAGCTTTGAACAATCTCTTGCTCCACCTTTTCCATCAGCTTGTCATCAGGGCGGGCATCGAGGACCTCATCAGCATTACGGCCTTGCAAAATAACTTTGGCTCGCGCCTTCGCTTGCTTTTTATCTTTATCATCAACAGGATTCTCATTATCTTGATGGGTAAAAGTAGGCTCAGGCGTGGTTGAGGTAATCGTCATGTCAGATTTAGCGCTGCTCGTACTGTTCTGCATATGTTCAATGGCTTTCTCTAATTTGTCGTTAAACCGCAAACGATAAATGGGTTCAGGCAAGCTAAAGCCTTCGTTTTCTAGTGCATGTTTGGTCTCTCTGATGGCAATACTACGGGCCTTGGCAAAGTCCGTCTCTGATTGATCTACCCATACCTGAAACTCTAGCACAATATTGGAATCACCCACATTGGTAATCACCGCTATGGCTTTGGGCTCCTCCAACACAAATGCGAGCGTATCGATCGCATCCAGTCCCACTTTGATGGCTGCTAGCGGATCATCATTGGCATCCACTCCCAACTCAAAAGTAAAGCGGCGTTCAGGGTTTTTGGTGTAGTTGAGAATAGTGCCTTTAAACACCTCAGCATTGGGAATACGCAGCTGGTTACCATCTAGCGTCATCAAGATCGTGGCTCGCGAAGTAAGGCGAACCACGATACCTTCTTGACCATTAATGACCACTTGATCACGGGCGCGAAATGGCTGGCGGATACTGAGCATTAGTGAGGCAATATAATTTTCGATGGTATCCTTGACCGCAAAACCAACGGCAATACCGATGACACCTGCGCCGCCAAGCAAAGTACCTAAGATGGTTTCTGCCCCGATGAGGCTCAGTCCCAAGATCAGACCAAAGATGATAAAGATAACTTTGACGGTTTGTGATAATAGCTCAGCAACAAACGGATTTGGCGTTAAGCGCTGCCACATTCTTTTGCGATTGGACAACCAACTACCAAACCATGTGACCAATGCAAATATAACGATGCCGACTAACAGTAAAGGTAACGCCTTCACCAAGTTTTCCAGTTGCGCTTTTAGCCCTTGATAAACTGTCGAGACATTTTCTTGGACATCTAATGTGCGATTGATATTGTCATCAACGGTGACTACATCAGTCAAACGGTTGGTCAGATTGATGGCCTGCTGCGCTTTTTTTTCGTTGGCAGTCTCTCCTGCCAAGGTGACCACGCCTTGGCTCACACTGACAGTAACGGCTTGTAGGCCTTCGATTTCAGAGAAAATACCATTGATACGCTGACGTATGTCATTGTCTTTTTGCGGAGTGGGTGTGGTTTCAATTTGACCGTTATTGGTGCTCTCGCCGCTGATGACGGGGGGCTGGGCAGGTGTCGGTGATGAGGTGGCGGGGTCTGATACTTCCTCGTCTGGCGCAGGATCACTATCAGGTGTTGCCTCTTCTGCACTCTCCATGCCGAGCGCGGTTGCAATACCAGAGAGTTCTTCACCAGCTGCGTAGGCGGGCCATGTACAAAAGATGCTGAGCAGCAACAGCATTTGACCCCACGCATTTATAAAGCGGCGTATAGATAGATGGTCAAAATAAGTGGTCATAAGCATCCTTTGCTTGTTTGCAGATTGTGTATTACTCAGCGTTGAGTAATAACTCGCTGTCTGAGCTTAGAGCTTAGCGATCTAGATAACGTTGGGCTTCGCTCAGATCCAATGTGCCTTCATAGATGGCACGACCAGTGATGATACCTTCGATACAATCACCATAAAGCTTTAATAGCTCGATGTCTTTCATATCAGTAACACCACCTGAAGCAATCACTGGCAACCCACCTTCACGAGCCAAATTGACCGTTTGTGGCACGTTGACACCTTGCATCATGCCATCACGAGCAATATCAGTATACACAATGGAAGAGACGCCCACATCAGCAAAACGTTTGGCAAGCTCAGTAGCCTTGGTATCGGTAACATTGGCCCAGCCATGAGTGGCGACCATACCGTCTTTGGCATCGATACCAACAATGATGTGTCCTGCAAATTCACGGCAAGCTTCTGCCACAAAATCCGGCTCTTCAACCGCTTTTGTACCGATGATAATATAAGTTAGACCTGCAGTGATGTACTGCTCGATGGTATTTAGATTGCGCACACCGCCGCCCAACTGAATAGGCAAATTAGGATAGGCTTTGGTAATATCATTGACCACTTGTCTGTGTACTGGTACGCCATCAAAAGCCCCATTCAAGTCGACCAAATGCAGACGGCGTGCGCCCTCATCTACCCAACGTGCCGCCATGGCAACGGGATTATCAGAGAATACCGTATCATCTTCCATACGGCCTTGTTTTAAACGTACGCACTTACCATCTTTTAAATCAATAGCCGGGATAATGACAGGCACAGCACACATATAGCATTCCTTATAAAGCATAATATTGGCAATAAATTTAGACAATTACATTGTTGAGAATAAAACGAAATCGAAGCATCAGACCACGATAGAAAACACCACGCAAACGCGGCATAGCGTACAGACAGCGTCACCAATCAGGCAAAATAGAGTGAAAGTCTATTCAAACAAAGATGGAATACAACCAAAACCAAATAGTTATGGCCGTCAGTTGTAGTACGTAGAATCGGCACCAACATTCGTTAAATTCTATTACTGACTGGCAATTTTAGGTCAATTTAGCGTATAATCCTAGGTATATTTTTATTTGTTTCTATGTGATAGTAACCATGCGTTACGCTTTTTGTTGAGACGGTATTGCTTAATCGCACTTCATAATGCCTCAGAGACAATGAGCAATGGCTCAATATATCCGTATGATATTAACTGATATATTGCCAAAAAGGGTTATAATAGAAATCTAATCTGGTAGTCTGTATACCACCGATTCTGCAGTATAAAGCCCCATTGGATGCCGTTTAAAACCCTATTACTAGCTAACAATATAAAACAGTTATGACTAGAGTTTGGCAGCTCACAAAAATGATGTGATGCTTGCTTATCTAGGTTGTCTTTTAGCCAGTTTATCATCTACTTCAATAGATCGTTTTTAGTCACACCTCTAAAAAATTGCGTATTTTTGAATGATGCTGATTGGATAAAAGTGGCCCATCATACTGGTATTACAAGTTTTTAATTTCAATGAAACGTATGATAAGGCTGTTATTTTCAAAGTAATCTCTGTTGGCAATGTGCTTTTGGCGATTGATTTTGATTCAATAGTTTTAGCATACACCTTGGTAGCCAGTCGCCACTTTGGTAATTCGAATAAGACATTAACGTGTTGTTAAGGAGTCTAAGGTCAGCGTTAATACTCTTAATAGTAGTTATGATCATGTATTATCTTCAGAGAGCTTTCATCCTTATTTCAGTATAGAAATAGATGATTGAAGGCTTTATTGAGTGAGATAAATGTTCAAGCTACCGATGTACCAAACAGGATGTCTGGTATCGTTTTAGACTATGGACTAAGTTTTCGCTTATGATTACCATCAAAAAAGGTTTGGATTTGCCCATCACCGGTGAACCCTCCCGCGAGATATCTGAGCACCAACCGACACATGTAGCACTTATTGGCTATGATTACGTGGGCATGAAGCCTACGATGAATGTTAAAGAAGGTGACATTGTAGCCAAAGGTCAGCCCGTTTTTGAAGACAAAAAGCGTGTTGGCGTCATCTATACTGCCCCTGCTGCTGGTAAGATCGTCGCTGTTAAACGTGGCGAACGTCGAGTGTTTGAGAGTCTTGTGATTGAGGTCGACCCGAATGGTGAAGAAGTAGACTTTGAGCGCTATGACTCACAGCAGCTTGCTGACCTAGACTCTGAAGTCGTTGAAACCCAACTGATTGCCTCTGGCGAATGGACTGCGTTTCGCACACGTCCCTATAGCCGTGCGCCCGAAATCGGCGCTCGTCCACATGCTATCTTTGTGACAGCAATGGACACCAATCCACTCGCCCTTGATCCAATGCTGGTAATCAATGAGCAGCTACAAGCGTTCAATGATGGCCTAGCAGTACTCTCAACACTCACGCCCAAGACCTTTGTCTGCCACCATGGTGATGCCCAGTTGACGCCAGTTGCAAACACTGCAACGAACAATGTCACTGAGTATCATGCTTTTGCGGGTAAACATCCAGCAGGTCTTGCAGGTACGCACATTCATTTCTTGCACCCTATCAGCCGCGGCGTGACCGTATGGACGATTGGTTATCAAGATGTGATTGCGATTGGTAAGCTGTTCACAACTGGACATCTATATACACGTCGTATGCTAAGCTTGGCTGGCCCTGCGGTTACCAATCCGCATCTGATTGCAACCGAGCGTGGTGCTGATATTACGGCATTAACCAAAGGTCAGCTAGCGGCAGGCGAGAACCGTATCATCTCAGGTTCAGTATTGTCTGGTCGCAGAGTATTTGACAATATCGCTTATCTTGGTCGCTTCCACAACCAGATCAGTGCACTGCCTGAAGGTCGTGAGCGTCCTGCGTTTCACTTCTTTAGCCCCGGTAAAAACCGCTTCTCAAAGCTGCCTATCTACATCTCGCAGTTCTTTGGTGGCAAAAAGTACAATTTCACCACAACAAGTAATGGCTCACCACGAGCAATGGTACCGATTGGTGTCTATGAAGAAGTCATGCCTCAAGATTATCTACCCACTCAATTGTTACGTGCTTTGATTGTCGAAGACATCATCAGTGCCACTGATTTGGGTGCACTTGAGTTGGATGAAGAAGACTTGGCACTATGCACCTTTGTATCTCCTGGCAAATATGAGTTCGGTGATATTTTGCGTGATAACTTAACGCGCATTGAGCTGGAGGGCTAACCACGATGAAATTTTTACACAATATGTTCGATCGTATGGAGCCATCCTTTACCAAAGGCGGCAAACACGAAAAGTATTATGCTATTTTTGAGATGTTTGATACGTTTCTTCGTCAGCCAGGCACCACAACGTACGCTTCATCACACGTTCGTGACGGTATCGACTTAAAGCGTATTATGATTACGGTATGGCTATGTACTTTCCCAGCAATGTTTTGGGGTATGTACAACATCGGTCATCAAGCACTAACCGCTATCGCTCAGCTCGGTCTGCAACCTGAAGGCTGGCGCACGGTCATCACTAGTATGGCAGGATACAACCCAGACAGTATCTGGGCAAGCTTTGTTTATGGGGCCATGCAGTTTTTGCCGATTTATATCGTGACGTTTGCCGTCGGTATTCTCTGTGAGATTATCTTTGCGGTCGTCCGCGGACACGAAGTTAACGAAGGTTTCTTTGTGACGTCAGTCCTGTTTGCACTATGTTTACCACCTGATATTCCTTTATGGCAAGTTGCCCTCGGTATTATCTTTGGTGTGGTGGTCGCAAAAGAAGTGTTCGGTGGTACTGGTAAAAACTTCTTGAACCCTGCCCTATCAGGCCGTGCGTTCTTATACTTTGCCTATCCAGCCTATATGTCTGGCGACTCAGTATGGACAGCTGTAGATGGGTTCTCAGGTGCGACCCCGCTTGGGCTTGCCGCGCTTGGTGTGGTTCCTCAAGACTTTGTTGATGTCTATGGCAATGCCATCACGTGGAGTGATGCATTCTTAGGCAACATGCAAGGCAGTATCGGTGAAGTATCAACCCTAGCTATCTTGATGGGTGCTGCCGTATTGTTATGGACGCGTATCGCTTCTTGGCGCATCATGGCAGGCTGTGTGGTTGGTTTGATTGCCACTTCACTGGTGTTCAACCTGATTGGCTCTGATGACAATATGATGATGAGCTTGCCATTCTACTGGCACTTGGTTATCGGTGGTTTTGCGTTCGGTGCAGTATTCATGGCAACCGATCCCGTTTCTGCTGCCCACACCAATAAGGGCCGCTGGGCTTATGGTATCTTGATCGGTTTTATGACCGTTCTGATTCGTGTTATTAACCCAGCTTTCCCAGAAGGCATCATGCTGGCTATCTTGTTTGCCAACTTATTTGCTCCACTGTTTGATTATTTTGTGACCCAAGCAAATATCAAACGCCAAACTGCTCGGAGGGTTCGTTATGTCCAAGCCCAAAAGTAATAATGCCAAAACCATCAGTGTGGCTTTGACGCTGTGCTTGGTGTGTTCAGTATTGGTCTCAGCTGTCGCTGTTGGCCTAAAACCTGCACAAATCGAAAATGCACGCTTGGATCGCAATAAAAACATCTTGGTCGCCGCTGACATGTACAATGCTGAGTCTGATACAGCAGATGATGTCGCCGAACGTTTTAAAGACTTTGATGTCAAAATCATTGATCTAAACAAAGGTAACTACCTTGATGACGATGAGTTAAAAACGGCGGGTATTCCTGACCGTAATGCTTATGACGCCAGTCAAGCGACCAAAAACCAAGCCTTAAGCGAAGACTTGGGCGACAATGATCCTGCTGGTATTGGCCGTAAACCAAAATACGCCAAAGTCTATGTCAAAGAAGATGACGCAGGCAAACCTGAACTGGTGGTATTGCCTATTCAAGGCTACGGGCTATGGGGTACGATTTATGGTTTCTTAACGCTTGAAAGTGACATGAATACCATCAAAGGTATCAGTTTTTATGAGCATAAAGAGACGCCAGGTCTTGGCGCTCGTATTGAAGAGCCAGAGTGGCGCGCACAGTGGAATGGCATCCATTCTTATGATGACAATGGCGACGTTGCTACTGGTGTGACCAAAGCGGGTAATCCAAAAGACAATTGGGTCGATGGTATCAGCGGCGCAACACTAACAAGTCGCGGCGTCAGCAACATGATTCAGTTCTGGTTAAGCGATCAAGGCTATAAGCCTTATCTAGATATGCTACGTAAAGAGAGCCGTCAGACCCTTGATGATGCAGATACGCAAGCAAATCAGTCAATGTCGGCCGCTCAACCTAACACCGAATTGGCAGCCGCGCTACCAATAGCTAATGGCAAGGAGGCATAAAATGGCTGACACTAAAAGTATTTTAACCACGCCTATCTTTGATAATAACCCCATTGCCCTACAGATTCTTGGTATCTGTTCGGCACTGGCAGTCACAACGAGTATGGCCAATGCCATGGTCATGTGTGTGGCACTCACCTTGGTGACGGCATTTTCAAGCTTCTTTATCTCTATTATTCGTAAGCAGATTCCATCGAGCATTCGTATCATCGTACAGATGACCATTATTGCTTCATTGGTTATCTTGGTAGATCAGGTCCTAAAAGCCGTCGCTTATGATGTGAGTAAAGGTCTGTCGGTATTTGTTGGCTTGATCATTACCAACTGTATCGTCATGGGCCGTGCTGAAGCATTTGCCATGAGTAACCCACCAATCCCAAGCTTCTTAGATGGTATCGGTAACGGTCTTGGCTACTCGGCAGTATTGTTGTTTGTTGCGACTGTTCGTGAGCTATTGGGTGCTGGCACATGGTTTGGTATCACCATCCTACAACCCGTCACTGATGGCGGCTGGTACATACCAAACGGTTTATTACTGTTACCCCCATCGGCATTTTTTATCATTGGTTTATTCATTGCCATCGTCCGTATCTGGAAGCCAGAGCAAGTTGAAGAAGCTGAGTTTGTAATGAAGCCGCAGTCTAAAGGCATGGCACATGGAGGCGGTCACTAATGGGACATTATGTTAGCTTATTTATAACCTCAGTCTTTATTGAGAACATGGCACTGGCCTATTTCTTAGGCATGTGTACTTTTTTGGCCGTATCCAAAAAAGTCTCGACAGCGATTGGTCTAGGGGTTGCTGTGATTGTCGTGATGGCCATCACCGTTCCGCTAAACAATTTACTTTTCCAGTTCATTCTAAAAGATGGTGCATTGGCTTGGGCAGGCTTTCCTGATATCAACTTGAGCTTCTTAGGATTGCTTAGTTACATCGGTTTGATTGCAGCCACCGTACAGATTCTAGAGATGTTCTTGGACAAGTTTGTACCAAGTTTATACAACGCGCTTGGGGTATTCTTACCACTAATCACCGTAAACTGTGCCATCTTGGGTGGTGTACTATTTATGGTCGAGCGTGATTATAACTTTGGTGAATCTGTCGTCTATGGTGTGGGCGCAGGCTTCGGTTGGGCACTTGCTATTACTGCATTGGCAGGTATTCGTGAAAAGCTCAAATACTCAGACATTCCAGCGCCATTGCGCGGTCTTGGTATTACCTTTCTCACGGTTGGTCTTA
The DNA here is from genome assembly GCF_030454045.1 of Psychrobacter sp. Lineage (GTDB taxonomy): Bacteria > Pseudomonadota > Gammaproteobacteria > Pseudomonadales > Moraxellaceae > Psychrobacter. Next base: position 15,833 of record NZ_JAKDJE010000040.1, read on the forward strand.
TGTCGCTCGGCTTTATGTCGTTCGGTGGTATGTCCATCTAAACTACTAAGCTCAAAGCTTCTATTAGCTATTTGATCTATTCAATTCATTTATTCGGTAAGGGTTCGGACACAGCATAAAAAATGTCTTCGCACCCCTACTCCATAGATTAAGGATACCTACCATGGATTACGCTACGGCGATTGGTGGCGTTGCTATGTTTACCTTGATCATCATGGGCCTCGTCGCTATTATTTTGGCGGCGCGCTCAAGACTGGTCAGTTCAGGCGATGTCACTATCCATATTAATGATAATCCCGATAATGACGTGGTGACACCAGCAGGCGGTAAACTACTGCAAACGCTAGCGGGCGAAGGCATCTTTTTGTCTTCAGCGTGTGGTGGCGGTGGTACCTGTGCGCAGTGTCGTTGCCGCGTTATTGAAGGTGGCGGTTCTATTTTGCCCACCGAAGAAGGCTATTTTACTCAAGGCGAGATTCGCAATCACATGCGCTTGGCTTGTCAGGTAGCTGTTAAGCAAGACATGAAAATTGAGATTGATCCTGAGTTCTTTGATGTACAAAAATGGGAATGTGAGGTTATCTCAAACGATAACGTTGCGACTTTCATTAAAGAGCTGGTACTAAAAATTCCAGAAGGCGAAGAAGTAAACTTCCGCGCTGGTGGTTATGTACAGCTTGAAGCGCCACCGCATGAAGTGCATTATAAAGACTTTGTGATTGATGAAGAATATAGAGAAGACTGGGAAAAATTCGGTATCTTCAAATACGTCTCAAAAGTTGATGAGCCCGTTATCCGTGCTTACTCAATGGCTAACTACCCTGAAGAAAAAGGCCTCATCAAATTCAACATCCGTATCGCAAGTCCACCGCCACGTGGTCCTGACGGCATTCCACCGGGCAAAATGTCTTCATGGGTGTTTAGTCTGGTGCCTGGCGACAAAGTGACGGTTTCAGGTCCTTATGGTGAATTCTTTGCCAAGAAGACTGAAGCTGAAATGATCTTTGTCGGTGGTGGTGCTGGTATGGCCCCCATGCGCTCGCATATCTTTGATCAGCTCAAGCGCTTGAAAACAGATCGTAAGATCAGTTTCTGGTATGGAGCTCGTTCGATCCGTGAAATGTTCTATGTTGAAGATTACGATCAGCTAGAAGAAGAGTTCGACAATTTTGAATGGCATGTGGCTCTGTCTGACCCATTACCAGAAGATAACTGGGAAGGTCCAACAGGCTTTATCCATAACGTGTTGCTCGAAAACTATCTGAAAGATCATCCAAACCCAGAAGACTGTGAATACTACATGTGTGGGCCACCGATGATGAACGCTGCTGTGATCGATATGCTACACAGCTTGGGCGTAGAAGACGAAAACATCATGCTTGATGATTTCGGTGGTTAAATAACCCCGCCAGATAAACTTAAAAGTGTATGTAAAAAGAGTCTCAATTGAGGCTCTTTTTTTTGTTTGTTTAGTAGCGGTTTTGAGTTTTTAGGCTACAAATCTCACTGGTAGAGCCGCTTTATTATCCTATATTATGAACGCTCTAAATATTAAGAAAGGATGCTTATGAAAACCAAATATAAAGATCTAACCATTTGGATCACGGGTGCTTCTAGTGGTATTGGAGAAGCATTATCGATTGCCTTTGCCAAGCGCGGTGCTAAGATCGTACTGAGTGGACGCGATAAGAAAAAGCTCGATGTCGTCAAAAAAAGCTGCAAGCACTCCAAAAAACATATCGTCGTTCCTTTTGATATTAGTGATGCCGCTCAAGCAAAAGCCGCCTATGACAATGCCAAAGCTCAGGCTGGAAACATTGATTGGCTCATCAATAACGCCGGTATTAGCCAGCGCTCACTCATCATGGAAACTGACGAAGACGTCGAGCGTCAGATTATGGAGGTAGATTACTTTGCTCAGACGCGACTAACCAGACTGATACTGCCTGATATGATCGCACAAGGTGGCGGCAAAATCGTCATGGTATCGAGTGTGGCAGGATTACTAGGAACACAATATCGCGGCGCCTATGGCGCAGCCAAAGCCGCATTGCATATGTGGGCAAACAGTTTACGAGCAGAGTTGCATGACGAAGGTATAGAGGTTGCGACGATATTCCCAGGATTTATTCAGACCAACATCTCTATCAATGCCTTGACAGGTGATGGCAGCGCTCAGGGCACCATGGATGAAGCAACCAATAACGGTCTCACGGCAACTGAGTTTGCAAAGCAAGTGGTGAGGGCACTCTCAAAAGGTGAAGAATATATCGTGGTCGCTGGCAGTAAAGAAAAGCTGGCAACACGGGTCAATCGTGTCTCACCGCCCAAGCTTTATAAGCTCATACGTGAGTCGCAAGTAAAATAGCTTATTATGTAGTAGCTAGTCTGCAGTAGTTTGCCATGCAGTAGATTGTCACCAAACATTGCTATCATTGGTATTTGTAGGGTTAAGGGGTGTAAAATAGGCCTGACTTATTTTATACCCCAACTCATTTCTGCGTTATACCGAAGATCCTATGAAAAATACCCGATACTGCTCCGCCTCCTCAAAACCCATAAATGCTTCTTTGCTTGGCATTGCGGGTCTCGCTAGTATGGTGAGTCTCAGCGCCTGCCAGCAAACACCAGACTATAATTATCTGACTGGTGAGACCATGGGAACCAGTTACCATATCAGTTATCAGTTGCCTGAAGATGTGGATGAGGCAGCCATACAGGCATCGATTGATGAGCGCCTAAAGCAAATCAATGACAGCATGTCGACCTATCAAAGTGACTCAACCATAACCAAATTCAATCAGCTGGGCAAAGGCACACCGATTGCCATTGACGCTGATTTTAGTCGGGTACTGGATGTCTCAAAGATTGTCTATGAGCAGTCTGGCGGCGCATTCGATCCTACGGTGATGCCGCTTGTCGAGACCTGGGGCTTTGGTAGCACCATGACAGTCGAGCGTCTACAAAGTCCGCCTACAGCGCTCGAGATTGCCCAAGCAAAAGCACTGGTAGACTTTGAGAGCATTATCAAAAAAGACCAAACGGTGTCTAAAACCAAAGATGGCGTTGAGCTTGATTTTTCTGCGGTGGCCAAAGGGTATGGGGTTGATGTCATCGCCGATGTGCTGAGAGAGGATTATCAAATTCGTAATTATATGGTTGAGATTGGGGGAGAGATTTCGACATCTGGCGTCAATAGCCAGCAGCAACCATGGCAAATTGCGATTGATGCCCCTATCGAGGGCAGCACTGTTAGCGAGCGCCAAACAATCTCTGCCATCCGTCAGCCAAAAAACACAGCGACCCAGATGCACCTTGCCACCTCAGGCAACTATCGCAACTCTGTCATCTTCGATGGCAAGCGCTATAGCCATACCATTGATCCGATCACTGGCAAACCCATCGCAGGCGGTGCGCCCTCCGTCACTGTCGCGGCCGATTCTGTTGCATTGGCGGATGCGTGGGCAACCGCTCTGACCGCCATGCCTTATCATAAAGCACTAGCGGTCGCTAAAGCCCAAAACTTGGCTGCTATGTTTGTGGTGTTGGCTGATGATATCAAAACAGACCGTTCTGATGATAAAGGTGCTGGCGATAGCATCTCCGGTGACGATATTGACGATTGGCAAGTGGTTCAAACACCTGCAATGAAAGCCCTACGTACCGATAAAAAGCCCTCATAAGACACTGGCACTGACACAATAGGATACGTTAACACACAGCGAGTAAGCGCAAAATTTGCTATACTATTAGTTAGTTGCTATTGACAATACACCGTTATCATCAAGAGCCACTGCCCCACTTTTGACAATGAGGTTTCCTCTATGCTTAGCCAACTGCTTCCCATGCTTGCCATTACCTTTACTGTATTTGTCCTGTTTTTCGTGTTTATGGGTATCGGTTATATGGTCAAAAAAAAGCCGCTTAAAGGCTCCTGTGGCGGTGTTGCCAAATTAATGGGCGATGAGCAATGCTCGTTCTGTGGTAATGATCCCAATAAGTGCGACTCCTTAATCGCAGAACAACAAGAAAACGCACTAAAGGCTGCTCAATTAGGCAAATCAGTCTAAAAGCGCGACGAGTTACCATACGTGGGTAGTATTTACCTAACACATGTTCGTATAATAGCGTCAAGTCATTCAAAGTGACTTGGCGTTATTTTCATGTCGCCATCTCTTATTATTCCTATGCCATCTCTTATTATTCCTATTTAGACACGCTCTAGATACTTTCTATTTGAAAAATTGGCTAGCAAACGTATCTGTCTTGTTTTCTAAAAATTTTTGGTTCTAATTGACGTTATCGATTGCCGTTTAGGTACGTGTCTGAGTAAATGCTCTCTGGTGTTGTTTTACAAGCGACGATTCTTCGGCGCTGTTTTATAACGTGTCCTTTTTCATTGTTATCGTTGTATTGCTATGTCTACCTCCTCCAATCTGCCATCCTCTCGTTTCACCTTTTGGTTAGTATTATGCGCCATGATTCTGCTGGCAACCAACATGCGCGCTCCCATTGTTGCCCTTGGCGCTATCGCGCCAGTGGTGCAAAAAGCGCTTAATATCTCAGAGCTTGAGATTGGTTGGTTGGGCGCGGTGCCGATGCTGGGTTTCGCTCTTGGGGCGCTGATCTCGCCAGCTATTGGCAAGCGTTTTGGACTTGAGAATACCTTGATTACCATGATTGCGTTATTGAGCATCGGTATGATGATTCGTACCGTCATCCCAACGTGGACTGGGTTTTTGATGGGGACGTTGTTACTTACTCTAGCCATTGGCTTTGCCAATACACTCGCCGCACCCGTCATCAAGCAGCGCACTCCGCAGCACATTCCATTGATAACTGGGGTGTTTAGCCTCACGATGACAGTGACTGCAGGGATAGTCTCAGGTATTGTCCTCCCTTTATCTGAGCAAGTAGGTTGGCAGTGGGCGCTGGGTGGATGGACGATTTTAGGTATTTTTGCCTTGTTTATTTGGCTGTTTTTGCGTGTGCGTTTGGGCTCATCCAACCATCAACCCGTCCTCTCAACCGACTCAGACGCCTCTGATATCTCCATGTGGCGTACGGCATTTGCTTGGCAAATTGCTATTTTTATGGGGCTACAGTCTTTATTGTTTTATACCGTTGCCAGTTTTTTGCCCTCTATTTTGGTCAGCAAAGGATTATCGGCGGTGAGCGCTGGACAAATGGGTTCTGTGTTTCAGTTCATGGCACCCATCTCTATCTTGAGCCTGACGTGGCTGATCAATCGCGGTCGTCCTATTCAGGCGCTCGCTGTCTGTGCCGCTGTGCTTAACGTCATTGGCGTATTGGGTATCAGCTATCTGTCCACTGAGTTGGCGTGGCTATGGTCAGCCATGATGGGAATTGGTTGTTCAGCGATTTTTACCTTGAGTATGATGCTATTCTCATTGCGGACGTATACCACCAATCAATCAAGCGAGCTGTCTGGTATGGCACAAGCGGTGGGTTATTTAATTGCGTTTTTTGGCCCACTCGGTACAGGCTGGCTCCATGAAGCGACTGATAGCTGGAGTCTGCCGCTTTTTATGATGCTGGTACTGATGATTGCAAACGTTGTGATTGCTTGGCTCGTCAGTCGTCCAGTGATGGTCGATGGTAAATACATTTGACTTCCATAAGCTTTTGATTTCTAAAGCGCAATAAAGCTGTCTTGAAATTAACCTTAGGGCAATATTGGTCCCTGTCTTATTTTGCTATAGTCAGTGCAAGATGATTTAAATCTTGAGCTGACTCTACATCAGCTTGATTGCTTATAGGACATAACACCCATGCTAAATACCCCTTCTCGGCTCGCTCAGTGCCTGCCTGCTATTGCCATGCTCGCTGCTGTCATGGCGATCAGTGGTTGCCAAAAAGAGACTGAGCCGACCACACCGAATCAACCGACTGACACCCAACGCTCAGATACTGAAACGACAGACAACCAAGCCAATACAACGTCCGTAGACGCCAATGCTGATGCACCCACCGATATGCAAGTCAACGACGCCCCAATCACTATTTTGGCCCTAGGTGATTCATTGACAGAGGGTCTTGGGGTGGATAAAGATGATAACTATCCAGCTCAGCTAGAAGATCGTCTGCAAGCAATGGGTTATAAGAATACTGAGGTGGTCAACTCTGGACTGAGCGGTGAAACCAGTACGGGACTCGTCAATCGCTTAGATTGGGTATTACAAACCAAACCTGATGTGACGATTTTGACCATTGGTGCTAACGATGCTATACGCGGTATCGACGTGGCGACGATTGAAGCCAATATCCGTACGGCTGTTAAACGTTTACAAGACAATGGTAGTGTCGTCATCTTGGGCGGGATGTCGATCTATGATAACTTGGGCGATGACTACGTTGCCGCGTTCTCAGATATCTATCCTCGCGTCGCTAAAGACATGAGTGTTCCTCTGATACCATTCTTTTTGGAGGGTGTCGGCGGTGACGCTGAGCTCAACCAAGCAGATGCTATTCACCCAACCAAAGAAGGCTACACCATCATCGTCAATGACAATATCTTACCTATCTTAGAGCCCACGCTACAAGAAGTCACAGCAGCCGAAACCTCTCAGGCCGACACAACCAAAAATACGACAAACGAGTCCACTTAACGAGACACTGTAATGACATCACCTTCGACTGCCACATCAATACCGCCAGTAGATACTGAAAAATCTGCCCTACTTACCGCCTCTCAGTTAAACAAAACTGTGCAAGTCGGTGAGCAAAAATTGTCTATCATTAAGGACGTCGATATATACGTCAATGCTGGCGAGTTTGTGGTCATCATGGGCAAATCAGGCTCGGGCAAATCCACCTTGCTGGGCTTACTCGCAGCACTAGATTATCCTGATAGTGGTACGGTATCGCTGGCAGATCAAACGCTCAGCAGTCTTGATGAAGACTCACTTGCGGTTATTCGACAGCGTGATATGGGTTTTGTCTTTCAGTCATTTCATCTACTGCCGACCCTAACTGTCGCTGAAAATATCGCCTTTCTTCTTGATATTGCCAGACGTCCAAACCCATCACGCGTCAACAAGCTGATCGATGCGGTCGACCTAGGTCATCGCCGTCACAGCTTACCCAATCAGTTATCAGGTGGTGAGCAGCAGCGTACAGCGGTGGCACGAGCGCTAGTATCGCATCCTAAAATTGTCTTTGCCGATGAGCCGACAGGGAACCTCGATGAGCAAAATGCCGATCAAGTCATGCAATTGTTATTGGACTTACGCCAGCAGGTTGGCTCGGCACTGGTGGTCGTGACGCATGACTCTGCGCTTGCCGAGATGGCAGATCGCGTCATTACCATGCATGACGGACGGATTGTACCGACATGAATGAAAAGCTGACAGACAACACATCGACTGATATAAAAAAGACTGATACCAGCATGCTCAATCAACTGTTTACCAAAACCCTAGGCTCGCAAGCACTCAGCCGTAGTTGGTGGCAGCGCTGGGTGTATCCAGTGTTGTTTCTACTCACATTGACCTTGTCACTTGCAACCTACCTGACCCTCGACTCTGTGCAGCAGTCTGTCGATCGCTATATCAATGACAATCAGCGTGCGCTCGTTGGTGGCGACTTGATTTTAAACAGTAAGCAAGACTGGCCAAGCGAGGTATTGGCGCAAGTAGAAACCATCCCCGATACGCAGACCGTATATGATTATCAGTTTAGCGCCATGCTTGTCACTGATGAGCAAACTTTGCTTGCCAGCGTCAAAGCCGTCACACCGTCTTACCCTTTGTATGGTACCGCTGAGCTTGCCTCAGGAAAGCCGCTGTGGGAGCAACTAACCGCTGACAATATCGTCGTCGCCCCAGAAGTGCTCAGTAGCCTAAATGCTAGTGTCGGCGACCGTATCGATATTGGCGATGCGCAGTTTACGATCAGTGATGTGCTGACCAAAGAGCCTGATCGACCTTTAACCGCCTTTGGTTTTGGTGGGCGGGTCTTGATGAAACAAGATGCGTTAGAGGCGACCAATCTACTTGGTCAGCGCAGCCGCATCAATTACCGTATCGAGATGGCAGGTGATCCTGAGCTGATAAACACGCAGCGCAAAAAGCTCACAGGCATACTGACCAGCTATCCTGATATCGAGCTCTCTGATGCTGATTCGGCGGACACTTCGGTCTCGCGTATCTCTGATAATGTATTGATGTTCTTAAAACTGCTGGTCATTGCCGTACTGCTACTCTCTGCGGTCGCCATGTACGGCGTCATTAGCGCGTTCGTCAGCAAGCAGCAGTCCAATAATGCCATTCGTTTGGCGCTCGGCGAGCCGCTTGGTTCACTCAAACGTAGCTATTATCAACTGCTTATCATCACGACTGCCATTGCTTGTGTTGCAGCAGTTGTCCTTAGTCTGGGTTTGCTTCAAATCGGTCAGCCGTATCTGGTGGCTATCTTGCCTGCTGACGTTGGTCTCGCCATCAATCCAATCAGTGCTATTAAAACCATTGTGATTGCTTTAGCTCTAACGCTACTGATTGCACAGCGCGGTTTAAGCGCACTTAACACCACCAAACCCGCTACCCTACTCAATCAAGGGGCGAGCACGCAGGCGCAAAACTTGCCGTGGTATCGACGCGTGCCATTACTGTGGTACGGGTTAGTGCTAGCAGGGCTGTATGCCTTCTTTGCTTATGAAGTGGGTTCGTTGTCATTAGGCGCGCAGTTATTGGGCGGCTTGATCGGCTTTGTGGCGATATTTTGGCTACTGGCGCGTGGGTGGCTATGGCTGCTTGCTAAGTTGGCGAGCAATGCCAAGGTCAGTTGGATGCAGCGTATCGCCATTCATAATCTGGCGCGCAAGGGCAATCAATCCGCATTATTCTTTGTCACCTTATCGCTGTCGGTCGCAGTGCTGACGCTCATCACCACACTCAATCACAGTATCAATGCGCAGTTTATCAATGCTTATCCTGAAGACGCGCCCAATCTGTTTTTGCTCGATGTGCAGAGCGATCAACATGACGATATTGATGCGATCATTGAGGCGCCTGTCACTTATTATCCCGTCATTCGTGCGCGTGTGGAGACAGCAAACGATGTACCGGCAAAAGATATCGAGCCTGAGGATGGCTTTGATGATCCCACGCGGGTATTTAACTTAAGCTACGCTGATACGGTGATGGATACCGAATACATCGTTGACTCGCTCACAGACGATGCGCTGTATACGCCTATCGATGATGCCGAGCAGCAAGTCAAACCCTTATCTATCTTGGACACTGCCGCTAGTATGCTCAATGTCGGTATGGGCGATCAGGTGCGCTTTAACATTCAAGGGATTGAGATCATCGGGCAGATCACCAGTATCCGAACGCGCTATGAGCGTGGCCCAAGTCCGTATTTTTACTTCTTATTTGAGCCGTCGGTGCTATCCGCTGCCCCGCAGATTCAATTTGCCACTGCGCACGTATCAGAAGATGCGATTCCAGAGCTACAAGGCAAACTGGTACGCCAGTTCCCTGCGGTCACGACCATCGATGGCACGGCTATTGCGAAGCAAATCCAAGAGCTGGTGGTACAAATGAGCCGCTTGGTCTATGTGTTTACTTTGCTTGCCCTACTCACTGGGGTCATGGTGCTGATCAGCTCGCTACTTTCTACTTCACAAGATCGGATGCAAGAGAGCGCGTCCTTCCGACTATTAGGAATGCAAAAGCGCGACTTGTATATGCTTAATATCTTAGAGATTGGCGTACTTGGCGTAAGCGCGGCGACCTTTGCCGTGGTTATCGCCAGCGTTGGCGCATGGGCAGCCATCACGCAGTGGTTTAATCTACAGTTTAGTGTGCCGTGGATGAGCTTGGCTATTGGCGGTGCGGCGTTAGTCGTCTTGCTGTTTGCCATTGCCATTATTTATGTGAGATTGGTGATTGGGCGCGGGATTATGGCACGGGTCAGGGCGATGATTTAGATGTATTGGATTTTGGCTTTGCAAAGAAAAACCTCTTAATTAGGGTTTTTCTATAAACATAACCTTAATTAGGACAAGAAAATGTTACAAGAGAAATTGTTTGAGCGTTATATGAATATTTCCGAAGAGCATAAGGGTTTTTTAGATAAATCTTTATCTTATGAAGGCTTAGCAAAACTACTTTTAGGAAGTGTACCCGATGAATACGAACAAGCACCCAATAAAATACTGATTGTTGGTAGAGAAACTAGAGATTGGTTAGGAAGTTGGAATGACCTCCAATATAACGAATATGGAATCAAGCGATTAATGGCTAAAAGTAAAAGTTTTATAGGAAATCAATTAGAAGAGGAGAAAAAAAATACTCAAGGAAAATCATTCTTTAATTTTGTGCGTGATATTGCAAACAAGAGCGGTAAAAACGGTATCTTATGGGCTAATATCTATGCCTTTGACTACAAGGGTGGGCATATTAATCAAATAAAAGATAAAGAAACGATAAAAGAGATAGAAACTATTTCTAAAAAGATTATTGTCGCTCAAATTGAGGTACTGAATCCTGATATCGTCATATTCGCTACAGGTAATCAGGGCGTTGATGCAAGACGTAGATACTTCCCAAATTCAGAGTTGAGAGAATGTACGGCTATTGAGGGCTATCCCTCAAAGGATTTATGGGCTTTCAAATTACCTGAGTATGAAGCACAATGTTACCGCATACATCACCCTAGCTCATTTCATAGTGAGAAAAAGCACGCAAGAGAAAAATTGATTAACTTATTGCCAAGTCTGTAATTACATTGGAGCGAGTCATCATTCATTAATTTCGTGCTGGTTCTATAGGATATATGACGCTGATATAAGCATAGTTTAATGTGTTCGTCAGCGCTCGGGAGTTTCCCAAACTCTGTGTAACTGCTTATAATCCACTAACAGGAGAATAA
>NZ_JAKDJE010000109.1 GCF_030454045.1 Psychrobacter sp.
AGAGTTCAATAATATACGTTGTGTCTTACAACTACTTTTGCAAGAGGTCTATTAAAGACAGTTGGCGAAACATAGCGCCAAGAGTTAGAAATGTAATCTTCTAGTTTAAGCGTAACCGTCATCTTGAAAAGCCTCGAATAATGAATCTATTTTATAGTAAGCTACAGGAAATTTGAATGCGCACACCCCTCTAATCTGTGCCATCCCACCTTTTCTAGATAATATTGAAAAAGTGAAATCACGCTCATTTATAACAATAGATATTCTTTTACTGGAAAAATTTCTTTTATTAGCTTCGTAATAAATTACAAATTTTCCAGTCTCATTATCAATAGAAACTTTCGATCTTTGAACTTTTTTTGACGGTAATATGTAGAGTAGATTAATAAATGACTGACCATTGATTATGCTGTTTTCGTATACAGAGAAATAACTATCAATAACTTCTTCTATTTTTCTAAAGTGATCACCAAGCTCCTCTTGAAATATCTATTTTCGAAAAGACTAAAACAAACAGCTTTAAATTCAGAGCTATCAAAATCTTCTGAAATTTTATTTATTTCTTTTAAGTTTACCGCATTCTCTATAAAACTATTTTTAATTTTTTTTGACTGCTACAATACTCGTATATGTAAAAACTACTTTTACTTGCTATTTTCTTAGTAGAAATTATATAGTCATATTCATCAGAATCAACAATAGTTTTAGAGTACTTTATTTTTTTATCATCTTTTATCATCTTTTTTACCTGTCATTCAATATTTTCTATATCTTTTATAGCATCCTCGATACCATCCCTTATTTCTTCTAATATAGATAACGGTAAAGCATAAGTGAAGTTTATATTTTCATCATCATTTGATAGGGTATCCATTAAAGATAGAATAGCTATCTTATCTTTTGGGTTACTTCTCAAAGAAAACCCACTTACAAATACAGTGCTATTATTTCTTGAATCTTTCATATCTTTAACCTTTTTAAAAAATACACAAATTTAATTTTCAAAACACACAATGTTAATTGTCATCATGCTTAGAGCAAGGTCTACATATTCATTATAACTGAATAGCAATTTTTAAGTTTAAGACAGTATATTTTGTATTATCAAACAGGTTAGCTTAAACTGTTATTTAACTAGTAACCTATATAGCAGTTTACCTATCTTATTTTAAGTTGAAACCGCATCACAATAAAGCAAAAGTTTATCAATGATTGATTTAACTGTTCAATACCTGATCTTGCACAAAAGACAAGCACCGAGCTAAATTACTAAAGAGCACCGCCTCATGCATCGCATATTTGCCTATTATTAAAGGACTCCAATGCTGAGGCCATGCTCTTTAAGCTTTTGCTTTCTCTACAACGCTTTCAACTGCTCCATCTGCGCTGTCATCGCCGTCAACTGCCCTTCTAGCTCAGCCAGTTTTGCCTTCTCAGCATCGACAACTTCCGCAGGTGCTTTACTGACAAAGCCTTCATTACCCAGCTTGCGAGCGATACCGTCGGCTTGCTTTTGTAGCTTATCAAAAGATTTACCCAGACGTTTTAGCTCAGCGGTCGGGTCGATAAGACCTTTCATGGGTACCAGCACGCGTAGCTGGCCAACCATGCTCGATGACGATAGTGGCACCTCATCACCGTCTTTTAGAAGGGTTAAGCTCTCCACTTTCGCTAATGCCTTAAATTGATTGGCAATGCGCGATAGGCGCTGCTCTTCCTCATTAGTGATATTTTGTAGTAGCACAGGCAAGCGCACCGCGTTACCCAGCTTCATCTCACCGCGGATATTGCGGATACTGGCGATCAGCTCTTGTAGCCAGTCCATATCAGACTCGATTTGCTCGCTAATCAGCGTGCTATCGGTTTGCGGGTAGTCAGCGACGACGATGCTGTCAGTATCCTTACGGTTCAGCAGTGGCGCGATGGTTTGCCAAATCTCTTCGGTCAGATACGGCATGATCGGATGGGTAAAGCGCATGGAGCTCTCAAGCACATGTAGCAGTACGTAGCGGATTTGCGCTTTACGCTCGTCAGACACCGAGTCATCATTTAGGCTGGCTTTGGCAAGCTCAACGTACCAATCACAGTACTCATTCCAAATGAACTCATAGATATCTTGGCTGACCATATCGAGACGATACTGGTTAAAGTGCTGATGAATATCTTTGATACTAGAGTTCAGACGGCTCATGATCCATTTTTCTGGTAATTCCCATACGTCAGGGTTTGCCGTTTGGTCGATAGGCTTAGCGTTGCTATCGCTATCGACACAGTTCATCAGTACGAAACGGCTGGCGTTCCAGATTTTATTACAGAAGTTACGATAGCCCTCGACACGCTTTAGGTCAAAGTTGATATCGCGACCGGTACTGGCTAAGGATGTGAAGGTAAAGCGCAGTGCATCGGTGCCATACGCTGGGATACCTTCTGGGAATTCTTTACGCGTTTGCTTCTCAATCTTGGCCGCGTCTTTCGGGTTCATCATATTGCTGGTGCGTTTTTCGACCAGCGCTTCTAGATCGATACCGTCAATCAAATCAATCGGATCTAAGACGTTACCTTTCGATTTGGACATCTTTTGACCATTGCCATCCCGTACTAGGCCGTGGACATAGACAGTCTTAAACGGTACTTGCGGGCTGCCATCTTCGTTTTTCACGAAGTGCATGGTCAACATAATCATGCGCGCGACCCAGAAGAAAATAATGTCAAAGCCCGTGACCAAGACGCTAGTTGGGTGAAAGGTGTCCATCACGCGTGGATCGGCGTTGACATCTGCCCAGTCAAGCGTACTGAACGTCCATAGACCCGAGCTAAACCACGTATCGAGGACGTCATCGTCTTGGCGCAGTTTGATATCGTCACTTAAGTTATATTTAGTGCGAACTTCCGCCTCATCGCGGGCGACGTATATCTCACCTGTCGCATCGTCATACCATGCAGGGATACGATGTCCCCACCACAGCTGACGGCTGATACACCAGTCTTGTAGATCGGTCATCCATGCCATATACATGTTTTTGTACTGGGCAGGGACGAACTCAATGCTGCCGTCTTCTACCGCGTCAATTGCAGGCTTGGCAAGCTCTTTGACCGCGACATACCACTGATCGGTCAACCACGGCTCAACGATTGTACCGCCACGCTCAGCACGCGGGGCTTTTAGTGCGTAGTCCTCGATGTCTTCTAGCCAGCCCTGATCGCCTGCTTGCTCAACCAAGAATTTACGCGCGGCAAAACGCTCAAGTCCGGCATACTCGCTAGGCGTAGTCTCTAGCTCTGGCTCACGTGTCTGCAAGTCAGGATAGACTTCCATCGCAGGCAAGATATTGGCACGCTCATCAAGGATGTTAATCAATGGCAAGCTATGACGACGACCCAATTCATAATCGTTAAAATCATGCGCTGGGGTGATTTTGACACAGCCCGTCCCAAAGTCACTCTCGACATAATCGTCAGCGACGATAGGCACGACACGACCCGTGATTGGTAAGGTGATGGTTTTACCGACCAAGTGTGCGTAACGCTCATCGCTCGGATTGACGGCGACCGCCGTATCGCCAAGGAGTGTTTCAGGACGGGTGGTGGCGACGACCAGATAGTTTTTGCCATCTTGCGTGGTCAGCTCCGTGTCCGTGAAATGATAGCGGAAATGCCACAAGCTGCCTTTTTCATCATGGTTTTCCACTTCTAAATCAGACAGCGCAGTTTGGAATTTTGGATCCCAGTTGACCAAACGCTTACCACGATAGATAAGACCATCGTCAAACAGGCGTACGAATACTTCTTTTACCGCGTTAGACAGACCATCATCCATGGTAAAGCGCTCACGCGACCAGTCAACCGAGCTACCCAAACGACGAATTTGGCTAGTGATACTGCCGCCCGACTCTTCTTTCCATTCCCACACTTTATCGATGAAATCTTCACGTGTCATATCACGGCGGCGGATGCCTTGCGCCTCCAAACGACGCTCAACAACCATTTGGGTTGCAATACCGGCATGATCCGTACCTGGTTGCCACAGCGTATTATCACCATCCATGCGGTGGAAACGTGTGAGCGCATCCATGATCGCATTGTTAAAACCGTGACCCATATGCAGAGAGCCGGTGACATTTGGCGGTGGTAGCGCGATAGAAAACGACTCGTCTTTATCAAATGTTGGGGCAAAATAACCGCTTTCTTCCCAGCCTTGATACATGCCTGCCTCGACTTGTGCAGGGTTATAGGCGTTTTCTAATTGATTGAGTGCCGCTTGAATAGAGGCAGTTAGGTTGTGGTTACTCATAATGGCATTATCTTTTATTGATTGAATGTGATCAAAGTTAATTGAATTAAAGAGAATATAAAAATTAGGAAAATAATGAATAGAGTGATTTTAACGCAGATAGGCAGATTTTGTTAGATGGTAAGGCAATTTATAAAGCCTGAAGGTCATTTTTCATGCCGTTATTGAACAATTAATAACCGCAATTGGTTAAACACTCAACAGAACCTACCACAGTCATGCGCTAAAATAGCGTTGATACCTTTATATTAAAAATACTAAAAATGTTATCTAATCAATAGTGAGCCGACCTTGTCCCAAGATACCAAACACAACCAAAAACATAGCGACAACGCTCAGGATACCCTGCCAGACAGCGAGCGCTTGCCCGCGAGTACCACAAATCATATCCAGCAAAATGATGATGCAAATGATACGCTGAGCGGTAATCATGAAAAAGACAACTTGGAGCACAACCATACGCTACAGCATAGCCATTCTCTAGAAGACAGTCATGCTAACCCTCAGGTAGACAGCCATCATCCAGACGACCATATAAAAGCCACTGAAGAGCTGGATAATGATGACCTGCCAGAAGAAATCAGCGAAGAAGACAAGGAAACCATCAAAAAAGTTGCCAGTGACGATAATCTAAGTCAAGCAAAAAGCTACGCCAGTATCTTGGTCGAGCAAGTCATCCATGCCAAAGAAACCTTTGAGCGCTCGCTTGGCTCACTGTTTACCAGCGCCTTTACGGCTGGGCTTGAGATTGGTATCAGCTTTTTTGTGATTTTATCCGCGTTTGCCTTGCTTAATGATGTGCTGCCGAGTCGCTATGCCATGGTACTGTCCTCCCTGCTCTATCCGATCGGCTTTATTATCGTCGTTATCGGTCAATCGTTATTATTTACCGAGCAGACCTCCCTACTCAGTCTACCTGTGCTAAACAAGATTGAACCACTGCATAAGCTGCTGCGTCTATGGGGCATCGTCATTGCTGGTAATATCGTCGGTGGCTGTTTGTTTGCTGCCTTGATGATTGGCTTAGGGCTGCATATGCATCTGTTTACCGACCATGCTATCGATGCTTACGCTGAGCATATCTTAGGGTTTGAGTGGTGGGTCATCTTTGGTAGTGCGGTACTGGCAGGTTGGATGATGGGCGTGGCGGCATGGCTAGTCACATCTGCACGCGATACCCTTAGCCGTATTGTTTTGGTTTCCATTATCACTGGTAGTATCGGGTTTTTGGGCTTACACCACAGTATCGTTGGCAATATCGAGGTGTTTTCAGCATTGCTGTATGGCAATACGGTCAGTCTATGGCATTATTTGATATTTTTAGTCGTGGTCTTGGTGGGCAATACGGTCGGCGGCGTGGTATTTGTCGCGGTACTCAAAAACCGCACGTTCTTGTTTGAAATTGAAAGAGTTAAAGAGCAGGACGCTGAGGCAAGAGCAGAAGTAGACAGGCACAGATTTTAGCGTTGAGCGATGCTATCCGTATTGAATCAACCCACACACTTTAAGAAACCATGATAAATATAAAAGCCCACAATAACTCTCATCATAGAAAGTACATTGTGGGCTTGTTTTATTGAGTAATGCATTCCTTATTTAGCAATGCACTATCGCTTACCTTCTGATCAAATTACATTCTCCGTGCGGCCAACACACTATTTTCTCTTTCGACTCTATTCGCTTTATTATGTTGCGCGGTAAATACTCTGACCATGATACCTACGGTTAAGAACATGATTAATGTATAAATAGCTGGGGTTAACGACATCTTATAGTTAGCGAGCAGCGTCAAGGCCATAAACATCGACAGCGTACTGTTTTGTAGCCCCACCTCCATCGTGATTGATCTTCTCTGCGCAAGATTTAGACCGAACCATTTACTGGTGTAATAACCAAGCGCCATCGTCGATACGTTCAATATAAGCGACACAGGGCCAGTGGCAACTAAGGCCTCGACCAAAATATCTCTTTGCACATATCCTAAGAAAATTACCAAGAAGCTCAAAAATATCACACCAAAACGAGACACCATCACCTGTGCCTTATCGGCGAAGCTTGCCGCATAGCGTTTGATGAGCATACCAATACTAACTGGCAGTATCGTCAGAGTAATCAAGCTGATCATGGTCTTGGCGACTGGCAACTGAAACTCACTACCAGCACCCATGAAGTACACGAGCGAAAAGCTCAGCACGATGGGAATGGTAAAGACCGTGATAACACTGGCAATCGCCGTCATCGTGACCGACAGCGCGACATCGCCTTTGGCTAGATAGGTAAATAGATTTGATGTGGTGCCACCAGGACACAGCACCAACAGCATCACCCCCAACAGCGTGCTCAGGCTCTAGTGATATTAGAATTGCCAAAGCAAAACCAACCAATGGCAAGAATAGTAGCTGATTGGTCAGTCCGATTGCGACTGCTTTGGGATATTTGACGACTCTTTTAAAGTCATTGGTCACTAAGGACAACCCCATTCCCATCATAATCAAAAAAATACTAGGGCGTGTTGAACATTCGCAAATAGGCACTGCTGATCGCTAAAATTGTT
>NZ_JAKDJE010000041.1 GCF_030454045.1 Psychrobacter sp.
GTAAGGTGTTGCTTATTTTTTTCAATGTTTTCTCAATTCTATACAGCCCCTATTATAAATACGTTATTTTTGTTAGGTTTGACGATTGATTTTATCGTGATTTATTGTCGGTTAAGTCTGCATAATGGCTGTCATATTGAACATCCAGTTATTTTAATAGGCAAAATTAATAACTAGATGTTATCTGAAACCAGATGTGTGGAATAAGTCGGCATGTTATGATAACGCTGATGAATTTGCTTAATAATCAAAAAAATAAGCAGTCCTTTTATACCAACCAAAACAAAGCAACGGAACGTCTATGAGTCAGTCGCAAACGAAAGATGAGAATAATTTGAACCAAAAAAACTCAAACGATGGGTTAGATCCAAACTGGCGTAACGATGCCTTAGATTTAGGATTAGATTACGGTATGCAGACGATTGCTGTGCGGGCAGGTCAACACCGTACCGACGAGGGCGAGCATTCAGAGCCGATTTTTACGACCAGCTCTTATGTTTATCAATCAGCCGCTGATGCTGCGGAACATTTTGACGGTACAAAGACAGGCAACGTCTACTCGCGTCATACCAATCCAAGTGTACGTACTTTTGAGCGTCGTCTTGCCGCGCTAGAAAACGGTGAACGTGCGGTTGCAACGGCCTCTGGTATGGGTGCAATCCTGACCATGTGCTTGGCATATCTAAAAGCGGGCGACCATCTGCTCGCTGCCAATCAGTTATTTGGCTCTTCTATCGGTCTATTTAACAACTATATGGCCAAATTTGGCGTCGAAGTTAGCTATGTCGATTGCTTTGACAATGAGGCATGGGCCAATGCCGTTCAACCCAATACCAAGGTGATCTATTGTGAAAGCCCAAGTAACCCACTCGCGCAGATTTGCGATATCGGTTATTTGAGCGAGCTGTGCAAAGCCAATGACATACTACTGGTCGTTGATAACTGCTTTGCCACGCCAGCATTGCAGCGCCCTCTAGATTTGGGTGCAGACGTGGTTATTCATTCTGCGACCAAGTACTTAGACGGTCAGGGTCGCGTATTAGGCGGGGCGTTGGTTGGTAGTGACAAACTCATGCAAGAAGCGTTTACGGTGGTACGCTCAGGCGGTATCAGCATGAGTCCTTTTAATGCTTGGGTATTTACCAAGGGGCTTGAAACGCTAAAACTCCGAATGCAAGCGCATTGTAACAATGCCAATCAAGTCGCAGAATTTTTGGTCAATCATCCTAACGTTAGTACGGTGCATTTCTCTGGCCTAAGTGACCATCCTGCACACGAGCTCGCCACCCGCCAGCATCATATGAAAGCCGGTTACGGTGCTATCATGGGTTTTGAAGTCAAAGCATCTGACAGCCGCGATACAAAAGAAGCGGCTTGGCATGTGATTGATTCGACTCAAATGGTCTCTATCACCAACAACTTAGGCGATGCTAAAACCACGATTACGCATCCTGCGACGACCACGCATTTCCGTCTCACCCCTGAGGCTCGTGCCGAAGCTGGCGTTAAAGACGGTCTGATTCGTCTATCAGTCGGTTTAGAAGATGTCGAAGATATTATCAAAGATTTGGCGCGTGGTTTAGACAGCTTGTAAAGATAGCGGTATAATGCCGTCAGTATTTTATTTTAAACTTTAAATTATCCCAATTTATTATTATAAGACAAAGAGGCAATTATGAATATTCAAGCATTGATGCAACAAGCACAAACGATGCAAAAGAAAGTAGAAGCAAATGTTGAAAACGCCAAAAAAGAGCTGGCGAACAAAGAAGTACACGCTGAAGCAGGCAGTGGTCTGGTCAAAGTCACTATGACCGGTCGCCATGTGGTCAAGCGTCTGACCATTGACCCAAGCTTGCTAGAAGACGAGCCTGATATGATCGAAGATTTGATTGCTGCGGCTATTAATGATGCGGTGCGTCAAGCGGATGAGCTATACGAAGAAACGATGGCTGGCGCGACCTCAGGTATGGGTCTGCCACCAGGAATGCAAGGTATGTTTTAAGCAGTAAATATTTCATATTGAAGACAAAATGGGGTTGTTATCGACACGATACGACCCCATTTTTATAGCTACGGTTTTTAGATAAAGGAAGTAACTTTGCTTACCGCCAAATTTGATCAGCTGGTCAAACAGCTGCGTATTTTGCCAGGCGTTGGTCAAAAAAGCGCCCAACGAATGGCATTGCATTTGCTGAGTAAAAAACGTCCGCAAGGGGTGGCGCTGGCCCAAGCGCTTGATGAGGCCATGCGTGATATCGTGGAATGTCAGCGCTGTCACAGTTTAAGTGACCATGACATCTGTCCACTGTGTCAAGACCCAAGACGTGATGACAGTTTGCTATGCGTGGTTGAGACAGCAGCAGATGTCATGGCAATCGAGCAAACCGCAGGCTATCGTGGTCGCTACTTTGTGCTTGGCGGACATTTATCCCCGATTGATGGTATCAGTGCTGACGATTTAAATATCGATCAGCTGGTATGGCGAGTCAAACAAGAGCCTGTTGAAGAGATTATACTGGCGACAGGTACGACGGTTGAAGGGCAGACCACCGCACATTTTATTAGCGAGGCCGTCAGTCGTCATGTCAATAAAGTCACACGTTTGGCACAAGGGGTACCGATGGGCGGCGAGCTTGAGTATCTAGATAGTATGACGCTGGGTCAAGCCATGCAAAACCGCTCTTTTTTATAAGGTTTTGCTTGCATTAAAGTCTTACCCATTTCATTTCGTGAAATTGTTATAATTGCTTTATTATTGTTCTCCTTTCTAATTTTATTAAGACGCAGTATCGCGTTTTATTTTCTCCTATTTATGCAGGTATCTGCCCGTGTCCAACAACGTTTCAAACGCTTCAGTCGAATCAAACCTTTCTGAGATTACTGATAACTCATCACAAAAAGCATCTGATACTGAGATGACATCAGTGACGACACCTTCGGACTCAAATGACGATGCACTGGATGTTGAGGCAATTGATATCGATGCACTGTTGGATGTCGCTGATGCTGTTGATGTCACATGGGTGCGCGAGCAGCACCAATTGGCTGAGGTGATCAATGCCTTGGCAACTTGTGGCCGCGTCGCACTAGATACTGAGTTTATCAAGCGCGACACTTACTATCCGCGTTTGGCACTCGTACAGTTAAATACGGGTAATCACGTATATTTACTAGATGCGCCTGAGTTGCAACTGTCTGAGCTGTGGGACGCACTACGTAAAGTCGATGTGGCTATCTGGCATGCTTGCGGCGAAGATTTAGGCATTTTTTATCTGCTATCTGGTTGTCCGCCATTGATCAATATTTTTGATACGCAAATTGCGTTGTCTTATTTAACCGGTCAATTACAAATGGGCTATCAGCAGGCATTGGCAGATCAGCTAGATATGCATATCGATAAAGAGCATAGTCAGTCTGATTGGCTCCAGCGCCCGTTGACAGACGAGCAAGAGCAATATGCCATCGATGATGTGCGTTATTTGCCAGCGCTGTATCTCAGTATCGAACATGCGCTTAAGGCACAAGGCCTATACGATTACGTCTGGGCTGACTGTCAGCTTTATGCCAGTGATTTGTATGACTTGCAGCACATCGAAGATGAAGCGATGTATCTGACGATGGCAGATTATCGTTATAACTCACAGCAAATGGCGATACTCAAAGGGATTGCGACGTGGCGAGAAGAGCTGGCACGTGCGACCAACCAGCCACGTACGTTTATCATTAAAAAGCAAGCGGTACGCGAGATCGTCATTGAAAAACCAAACAGCATGCGTGAGCTGGCGCACAAAACGACGATGCACCGTAGTATGCTGCGTCTCTATGGTGAAGAGCTGCTTAAGATAATAAGAGAAGCCAAAAGCCTACCACCTGCCGAGCATCCAGCTTGTTTAGTGCCGCCATATCGCTCAAAAAACAAAATCTTGTCAAAAGCAGTGCAGCAAGCGATTGATGATCACGCTAGGGCTATCGGCGTGCCTAGCAGCGTTTTAATGCGCAAAAAATGGCTAGGACAGCTATATGAAGTCATTGCTCTTGATAAAGATTTCAGCAAATTACCACAAGGGTTAAAAGGCTGGCGCAATGACTGGGTCGTCCAGACGTTGATTCCTGTGATCAGCAAGCATAAAACTGAATTGCAGCAAGGGATGGGTATTAGATAGCAAATACAACCAACTCAAAAAATTGACGTCTAATTTCACATTGCTTGTTTTTTAAATCAATTTTTTTTAAATCAATCAATGGCAGTATCAATTTTTTCTCTATCGATAAATGGCCGTTTTGACAATCTTGCTTATACTTTTGCTCAGTCATATCTATTCCATTATTCGCCGTCATCTAGGGCATTTTAGGTATTAAAAATATGCTCTAGTGTTCAAACTCACCGTTTTCTAAAAAGTAAATCACTTGCCGGGCCACTTCTTTGTCGACCAGCATGCCTGTATGGGTTACAGGCAGTACGATATGGTCGTTGGCGCACTCTAATCGTGTTTCGCTGACGTAGACAGTGCCATCATGAGCACAGTTTTCTGCCACTGCTGATTCGCCTTCTTTATTCAGTTTGCGATTATGATATTGCAAAAAAGGTTGTCCTAAGCCGCGCGGTTTATCGCCTGCAATCACGCCTAGATGGATATGTTCAGGACAGGACGTCGCTGTACCATCGAGGGCATCGATATAAGATCGTCCTACAATCAAAGGACTCAGACGCCACACATAATCGGCGCAAACACTCCCCACATGCGGCGTGCCAAGTGTGACGCAGCGTCCAATTTGCCATTTGGGATAATTGGCCAAAAAATCACGAATAATCAATCCACCCAAGCTATGACCGACCAAATCTATTGGCTGATCGGGATTGTGGTTGGAACTCAGCCACTCATGTAGTCGCTGGCTGTTGGTTTTGATACTGTCGCGCATGCTGCGATAACTGTATTGATGGGTGGCAAAACCTTGCGCTTGTAAACGCTTCGCTAATGGACGCATCATCCAAGTCGTTTGATGTAGACCATGTATCAAAATCACAAGGTTTTTTCGTTTAGGCGCTTTTTGTGCCATGTCTTTTTGTTGCATAACAATATCCAAATGAGTAGCATTATAAGATTTTTTATCGACGCTTGTTTATAAAAATGAGCGGATAGACAGACATCTTATATTAGCGCTTTAGGGGTAAGGGTTGTCAAATTATCTAAGTTTATCAATTTCAATGTTAGCTATTTTTTCGCTGTCAGGTTGTACCACTTATAGAGCGGAGAAACTACCAATTGTTCAGATAGAGATGGCAGAAATGATAGTAGTAAACGAACCTATGCCAGCTAAGACACCTCTGCAAATTGCTACTTGGTCACCAACTAAATATAATGGTCGATTTACAGCGATGACAGCGGGATATTTGACAGTTATCAATAACTGCCTTGCTTTGACTAGGGATAGTGACGAGGTGCCGACAAAAGATAATAGTCTTCTGCTAGTATTAGCGGATACGTCTTTTTCATGGGATGACGCTCAGGAAGTATTACTATTTGAAGGAAAGCCTTATAAGATTGGCGATGAGCTTTATCTTGGTGGTGCGGCTTTTACTTATCCCAATGCTAATATTACAGATCAGATAAAAGTTAACTGGATAGACTGTGGCTTGAATAAAGGATGGTTGGGCGGTTAAGTCTCATTGATAGTGTCAAAATTTAACAATGCACGCATAAAACAAAACCGCCAAATCAGCGACTGATTTGGCGGTTTTTTATAAAATAAACGAGCAGTTATCGAAAACGATAATTACATATAGTTTTCGATACTTGGACAAGAGCACATAAGGTTCTTGTCACCGTACGCATCATCGACGCGCGCCACACTTGGCCAAAACTTGTTTGCACGGATGTAAGGCAGTGGGAACGCAGCAATCTCACGGCTGTATGGATGCGTCCATTCTTCATTAGTAATCATAGCAGCCGTATGCGGTGCATTGACCAATGGGTTGTCTTCTAGCGTCCAGTTGTCTTCGCCCGCTTTTGCTTTCATCGCTTCAGCTTTGATAGATTTCAGCGCACTGATAAAACGATCCAACTCCTCGACAGACTCAGACTCTGTGGGCTCAATCATCAGCGTGCCTGCGACTGGGAAGCTCATCGTTGGTGAGTGAAAACCGTAATCCATCAAGCGCTTAGCAATATCGCTTTCAGTGATGCCAGTTTCATCTTTTAACGGACGAATATCGATGATACATTCGTGAGCCACGCGGCCGTTTTTACCTGTATATAATACAGGGTAGTGGTCTTTTAGCTGGGCGGCTACATAGTTAGCGTTTAGCAGGGCAAGCTCGGTTGCTTTTAGCAGACCATCACGGCCCATCATGGCAATGTACATCCATGAGATTGGCAAGATGCTCGCTGAACCATAAGGCGCAGCCGATACCGCTGAGCAGTCTTTTTGCGCGTTATGCACAGGGCTTAGCGTATGGTTTGCCATGAATGGTGCCAAATGCGCCTTCATACCGATAGGACCCATACCTGGACCGCCGCCGCCATGCGGGATACAGAAGGTTTTGTGCAGGTTCATATGTAGTACATCAGCCCCAACGTCTGCAGGCTGCATCATGCCTACCTGAGCATTCATGTTGGCGCCATCCATATAGACCTGACCACCGTGCTTGTGAGTCAAATCACAGATATGACGGATGCCTTCTTCAAACACGCCATGAGTCGATGGGTACGTAATCATTAAAGCGCCTAAACGCTCGCTGTGCTCTTCACACTTGGCGGTTAAATCCTCAATATCAACGTTGCCTTTTTCGTCTGTTTTGACCACGACGACTTTCATACCCATCATCATGGCAGTAGCAGGGTTGGTGCCGTGTGCTGACATTGGAATGAGGCACACATCGCGATCGTTCTCTCCTAGCGACGCGTGATAACGGCGAATCGCTAGCAGACCAGCATACTCACCAGAGGCACCAGAGTTTGGCTGCATCGACACATCATCAAAACCAGTAATGGCTTTGAGTTGATCTTGTAAGCTATCAATCATTGCAATGTAGCCTGTGACTTGGTCACGCGGTGCGAATGGATGCACATTGGCAAACTCAGGCCAAGTGATTGGTAGCATTTCACTGGTGGCGTTGAGCTTCATGGTGCAGCTGCCCAGTGAAATCATGCTGCGATTCATCGCTAGATCTTTGTCTTCAAGCGACTTTAGATAACGCAGCATTTCATGCTCGGTATGATGCGAGTTAAATACTGGATGTGACAAGATATCATCTGTACGCAGATGCGCGCTGTCAAGTGAGATACGAGCGGTTTCAGGTAGATCGTGTGACTTGTTGACGAATAGCTGAGTCAAGATTTTGAAATCTTGCTGATCGCTAGTTTCACTAAAGGCAACGCTCAATTTGGTGTCGCTTAGACGCCATAAGTTGTAGCCAACGTTGTCTGCATTTTTAAAGATTTGCGTAGCCAATTTCTCTGAACCACAATCAACCACGACTGTATCGAAGAATTGATCGTGTACCACGCTTAAGCTGCTGTCATTCGCTGCTGTGATGGCATCAGCAAAGGCGGTCGCAAACGCATGGATACGAGTCGCAATACGCTTCACGCCACTTGGACCATGATAGACGGCATACATACCAGCGAGATTGGCGAGCAATACTTGTGAGGTACAGATGTTTGAGTTGGCTTTTTCGCGGCGGATATGCTGCTCACGCGTCTGTAGCGCCATACGTAATGCGGTATTGCCTTGTGCGTCTTTAGATACGCCAATGATACGACCAGGCGCTGAGCGTTTTGCTTTATCAGAGAACGCAAAATAAGCGGCATGTGGGCCACCAAAGCCCATTGGAATACCGAAACGCTGAGTACTACCTAGCGCTACGTCCGCACCCATATCGGCTGGTGATTTTAATAACACCAAGCTCATGATGTCACTGACGACACTGACGTAAGTCTTGTTTTCTTTTACGGCCGCGATGACGTCTGTTAAGTCTTTAACGTCGCCTTCTACGCCAACATACTGGAATAGCGCGCCGAAATAGTCGCCAGATTTAGCGGTTTCAAAATCACCAACGACCACTTCCCAACCAAAGTATTTAGCACGAGTATTGATGACATCTAGCGTTTGTGGATAGACACGCTCATCGACGAAATACTGTGTTGATTTGCTTTTACTCACACGCTTTGACATCGCCATCGCTTCAGCCGCTGCCGTTGCTTCATCCAGCAATGATGCACCAGCTAACTCAAGACCAGTCAAATCGATACATACTTGTTGGAAGTTCAGCAATGCCTCCAAACGACCTTGAGCGATTTCTGCTTGGTAAGGCGTATAAGCGGTATACCAGCCTGGATTTTCAAGGACGTTGCGCTGAATGACGGCAGGCATACGAACAGGAGAGTAGCCTTGACCGATATAGCTCTTATTGACGGTGATGTCATCTGCCATCGTGCGTAGTTTGGCAAGTGCCGCATGCTCACTCATCGCGACAGGCAAGTCTAACGCTTTGTGCAAACGTACCGGCTCAGGCACAGTGTCATTGATAAAGCTTTGCATATCTTTATAACCAACAGCGCTGAGTAGGTCAGCTTGCTTGGTTTCGTTCGAACCTAAGTGGCGATAGACAAATTCAGCTTCGTTGAACAATCCTTGAAAGGTATCAAACGATGGGTTTTGAGAGATAGTCATGACAATCCTTGGTTAAGGGAGTAATAAACAAAATAGCAATTAAGAAAACATTGTGAGCAGTTAAGGAAACACTATGAGCGGTACGTTATACGTAATGCACAAACTGTTTTTGATCAAAGCGGAATTGGGTGTTGTAAATGCCATTGTCAGCACGCTCGCCTGCGCCAATCATCATAACGATATGATGGTCGTCGCTAAGATTGAGCAACGCTTTCATGGCAGGCTCATCAAAGCCGCCCATAGGACAGCTATCAAAACCATGAGCACGTAGTGCCAACATTAGGTTCTCGGCGGCAAGGGCGGTGTTATTGGTTGCCCAGTTTTTGGTGTCTTCAAAGGTATAGTAAGGCGATTTGAGAGGGCCTTTGACGCGTCTGACGACTTGAGTGGCGCCCCATTTGGCAGCGGATATCACATTGGCAGGGCCGCGCAAAAAGTCCATCGTAACGACTTTGTTATAGTAGTCTTTCACTTTCTTAGGGACTGGCTGATCAGGGTATTCGCGCAATATTTGCTGAGCATGCTCATGCCAGATGTCGGTGCGAGCAACGATAGCGATTAAGCGCGCCGATGTTTTTGCCGCGTTTTGGTTCATACAGTTTTTGATGGCGCGTTTGCGATTGTCAGCATCATCGATAACATAAAACTCCCACGGCTGTAGGTTGCTAGAGTTTGGTGCTAGCATGGCCAAACGCAGACAGTCTGCCAGTACGTCGTCAGGGATGGGCGTGTCAGTAAAACGGCGCACGGAACGGCGTGATTCTACGATATCGCGAAAGGCTTGTAGCTGCGGTGTATGGTTTGGTGTGGCGATGGGGTCTTTATTATCGGTGTTGGCATTCATATTAGGATCCATGCTGAGAATTGGGTTATCAGTTTGCGTCGTTATTGATAGTACGTATTCATTGGAATTCGAATAGGTGATCAATACGAGTCAATGAGATAACGCTTGAGAGCAATAACATCGGACGATAATGGTTTTTGGTGGTCTATATATAAAGCTGCTTTGTTATCAAAGGCGTCATCTATGAATCAACCCTGCTGATAAGAAAGGGGTATCAAATAGGAGATGTAGATACCCGCTTTTGCCAGTATCTACAAGTTTGGCTGCTATTTCGGTTTGGCTACTGTCTTTCTGCTATACAGAGGCGGTTATTATAATTCGCTTTCGTACTCGTCAGCGGTCATCAGTGCTTCATAGTCAGCGATGTTGTCAGGCTTCACTTTAAAGAACCAGCCTTCACCATATGGATCAGAGTTGATGATTTCAGGATCATCTTCTAGTGCTTCGTTGATAGCGATGACTTCGCCTGAGATAGGCGCGTATACGTCAGAGGCGGCTTTTACTGATTCAACAACTGAGATTTCGTCATCAACAGCGATAATATCGCCCACTTCTGGTAGCTCAACGAATACCACATCACCCAATAGGTCTTGCGCATGGTCAGTGATACCAACAGTGATCGTACCGTCGTCTTCTAAGCGCAGCCACTCGTGACTCGCAATATATTTTAGCTCTGCTGGGATGTTGCTCATGGTCTCTCTCCTAAATGATAGAGGTTAATTAACAAAAATAATGGAGGCTGGGCGTGTCGTCGTTTTTATCATTATGTCTAAAACGACAACGCGCTCTAATAATAAGATTTATAAGACCTACGAGTCAAACTGTTGCTTGCCGTTACGGACAAAAGGCAGCTTTAATACGCGTACATCGACGAATTTACCTTTGCCGCGCAGATCGACCTGTACGTTATCATCTTCTGATAAGCTGGCAGGCACGCGAGCAATCGCGATGGAGTTTTTTAGGCTAGGGGAGAATGTACCGCTGGTGATAATGCCAGTTTGCTCATTGTCAGTGCCCTGATTGATAGTCACCGTCATGCCTTCACGTAATACGCCGCGCGTGGTCAATAGCAGACCTACTTGCTTCATAGCGGTGTTGTCTTCTTTTGCCTGCTTGCGTTTGCTGACCAAAGCGTCACGACCGACAAAGGCACGGTCGTCTTTAAGCGCAAGCGTCCAACCCATGTTGCACTCATAAGGGCTGATGGTCTCGTCCATGTCATGACCGTAAAGGTTCATGCCCGCTTCCATACGCAAGGTATCACGTGCGCCAAGACCGGCAGGTTTGATGCCATTTGCTTTTAGCTGCTCAAAAAAAGCAGGGGCATCATCGGCATGCATAATGACTTCGACGCCATCTTCACCAGTATAGCCAGTACGAGCCACAAACCAATCGGTGCCTTCGATATCGGTCAAGTCAGCACCAACGAAAGGTTTTAGTGCTGCTAAGGTATCTGCCCAGTTTGGTTTGGCTTGAGCCAGTTTCTCAATAGCATTTGGACCTTGCACGGCGAGCATGGCAAGCTCAGGACGCTCGGTAATCGTAATATCAAAACCGTCGGCGACTTTGTTAAACTGTGCTAAGTCTTTGTCACGAGTGGCTGCATTGGAGACGATACGGTACTCAGTTTCATCAGAATTCATCAGATAGACGATCAAATCATCGATGACGCCGCCTTGCTCATTGAGCATGCCAGAGTACAGCGCTTTACCAGCGGTAGTGAGTTTGTTGACATCATTTGCGAGTAGTTTTTGTAGCCATGCTTTAGTATCTGCGCCTTTAATATCTGTGACAACCATATGTGAGACATCAAACATACCGGCATCTGTCCGTACCGCTTCGTGCTCTTCGATTTGTGAACCGTAATGAATTGGCAATTCCCAACCAGAAAAATCGACCAATTTGCCCTCACTATCAAGATGAGACTGGTAAAAAGGGGTGCGCTTAGGGGTTTGAGTGCTGCTAGAGTCTTGAGAGTGGGTATCAGTCATAACAAATCCTTATGTGTACATCAGTCGTACTCGGCAGAGTAGAGTGGTGTGCAACGTAAAAGTAGCGAGAAGCAATATTGCAAGGCGCAATATTACATCAAAGGGTGACACAGAAAGCAAAGATAAAGACGTAGGCCAAACAGACGCTGAACGTCGGTTTAAGCTAAAGCCCTATCTGTCCTGTGACCTGAGATTTTCAACACGCCTCATTTGTGAGCAATTATATAAAGCTTCAATGAATGATAGCGTATTTTCTCCCCTTCGGTGGGTAAGACGTCGTCCGTACTTACCACTCTCCAGATTTGTTATGTCTGACGTTTGATAAAGTAGAGCGCTATGAGCATGATGCTAGCAAACACTACCAAACAACAGTGACATGTGTTTTTCAGTCCTTTTACCTGAGCGATTGGCAGGGTGGATGCGCCTTCGGTGGTCGTATGGCCGCTGATAGCTTGTATCACTAATAGGGTTTGATACAAAAACTGTGCCGACAGACTCTCTCCTGAAAAACGCTTTTATTATGAAAGGTTCAGAGCGCTTTTACAAGTCATCACCGCCATTAAAACAAATGAATTTGGCAAAAATGTTTGCTCACTAGGACATTTGCTCACCAAAGACGCTTAGCAAGATGGTGTTTTTTTTATCTCTATCAGCCGTTTTGAGAATCAATAAAATGATGTATGGGCGCAAAAATTACGATAGCAACACGCAAAGCGACTACTGGTGTTTGCCTGAAATATGCTAACCTACGACCATAGTTTCTGATAGGTGGTTTTTATGCATTGCGATATTTATAAATTTCCCAAACATGACGACATGTATGTCTACATTGCTCG
The DNA here is from genome assembly GCF_030454045.1 of Psychrobacter sp. Lineage (GTDB taxonomy): Bacteria > Pseudomonadota > Gammaproteobacteria > Pseudomonadales > Moraxellaceae > Psychrobacter. The sequence goes on from NZ_JAKDJE010000041.1 coordinate 12,348, forward strand.
TCCTGAATATCCTGATGATACCGATGAGATCAAAGATTGGCTTGGGGTGCTACCAAAGGACTTTCGTGCAGGGTTGGGCCGTAGCAAGTTTGTCATGCACCTAGATCTGGCAACGACGCCCACTCTGGCGCGTGTCGATAAAGCAGAAGTGTTAGCAAAGCTAGCGTCTCAAGGCTATTTTGTGCAGATGCCGCCGCAAGATGTCATGCGTCGCCAAGCAGAGCTACGTGCTCGTGAAGCGCAAGACGGTATTTACGACTAGATAATCTCTACGCTGTGATTAGACAGCATCTATAATGTGTATGCATGCATTTGGGTAGGAAGTCGTGATAAACTGATACCCTACGATATCTACATAAAAAATACAGATATGCACGTACGTGATGTGCATATCGATACTGTATTTGATCTTATTTTGGTACGACAGAACGCACCATACACTGCTAGGCACATAACGTGTCAACGGTGATAAACGCAGGTAGTGAAATACGTATGGATTGGTTAAAAAATATTTTGCACAGCTTACCATTAGAATCTATTAGTGACATTCTCGGTGAGATTGCTATTTGGTGGGGCCAAATGGTGAAAGATGTACCGTCCGCTGATCTGCCAATGTATGCGTATCTTGGTGGCTCTATTTTGGTGTTGGTGTTATGGTTGCTAGTCGCTCGCATACTGCCAAAACCACTGGGCGGTATGAGTTGGATGATATTGTTCGCTGTATTGTTAGCGCCTGGTACGGCGCTTGGTGATGCAAGCGAGCTTGCGCCCGCCAGTATCAGCGTCGTTTATGCGGTCATGATGAAGGACTTTGCCGGTGCAATTGCCAATATGCTGCCTATATTGGTTGTGCTGGTGGTGGGCTTGTTCATTGGCTTTGTGTGGCAACTGATACGCGGTGCATTTGCATCCAGCCTAGAAAAAGCTCGTAGCCGTACGGCAGAGGACACGCAAGCGACAATGCAGCTTACGACGGGCAGTTATTTGGCAGACGGTGCCACGTTGACTGAGCAGTCTGATGATACGGCCCTAGCCGCTAAGCCTGAGAGCAGTAATACTAAAAGTCATGTTGACTTAAAAAAACAGAATGGCTTGTCTAAGAATACTGATGCTGACAATCGCTAAAACGCTGAAGTCTGTTTGTACGGTGTAATAACTAAGCAGGCGAGCCAGTAAAGTAATCGAGTAATGATAAAAAAAGACACCCATGCGTGTCTTTTTTTTGTGCCAAATCGTCTGGCAACTTATGAATTATTGAGAATTATGAGAGGCACCCAACCATTGCTCACAAAGGCGAACGCATGAGTATTTTGGCAATGCCTCAGACTGTGCTAATCTGATTTATCACTTATTCATCATCATATTTTTAGTTCTGTTTATTTATAACCATTCATCATAACAACAATCGAGACCTAATTATGAGCAAGCAAACCTTTACGGGCACCCAAAGCTATATCGCCACAGACGACTTACAACTGGCAGTCAATGCCGCCATGACGCTACAAAAACCACTCCTGATTAAAGGGGAGCCGGGTACAGGCAAAACCTTACTTGCCGAAGAGGTGGCTGAGAGCTTAGGGATGCCGCTCATCACATGGCACATTAAGTCAACGACTAAAGCGGAGCAAGGGCTCTATGAATACGATGCGGTATCGCGCCTGCGTGACTCGCAGTTGGGCGATGACAAGGTGTATGAAATTGGCAATTACATCAAACCTGGCAAGCTGTGGGAGGCCTTTACCAGCACCGAGCGCAGCGTGCTACTCATCGATGAGATTGATAAAGCCGATATCGAGTTCCCCAATGATTTGCTGCATGAGCTCGATAAGATGTCGTTTTATGTGTATGAGACGGGCGAGACCATCACCGCCGCGCAGCGTCCTGTGGTGATTATCACCTCAAACAATGAAAAAGAGCTGCCCGATGCGTTTTTGCGCCGCTGTTTTTTCCATTATATTGATTTCCCAGAAGAGCAAACCATGCGCCAAATCATTGCGGTGCATTTCCCCGATATTCAAGAGAAACTGGTCAATGACGCGCTGGATGTGTTCTATAAACTGCGTAACATTCAAGGGTTGAAAAAGCCACCATCCACATCTGAGTTGGTCGATTGGTTGACCTTATTACTCGCTGATGACATGGCGCAGGATGAGCTAGAAGAAAACTTACGCGGTGAAAAATCTATCCCGCCATTATATGGTGCGCTGCTCAAAAACGAAGCCGATGTGAATTTATTGCAGCGTTTTGCCAACATGATGCGTCGTTAAACGTATCTGGCTGTCGGTTGCTCTTTTTATTTTACGTCAATAAGTGGTGCCTCTCTTATGTTCATAAAATTATTCTACACCTTGCGTACTTATGGCGTGCCAGTCAGCACGCGTGAGCTGCTTGATCTCAATGCCGCGTTAGATAAGGGCCTGATGATGCAGCCGCATCCTGAAGATCCAGCACTGGCGACTTTTGCGAGCCGTGAGGATATGTATCGGCTGATTCGGCTGTGCATGGTCAAAGACGAGCGCCATTTTGACAAATTTGATCGGGCAATGGCGGATTATTTTGAGGGCGTAGATAGCCTCGATATGGATGCGCTGCTGGCTAAGCTGACGGATGTGCCTAAAGAATGGCTGGATCTCAAGCTTGATCCAAAAAACTTAACCGAAGAGCAAAGGCGTCTGCTCAAAAAATACGGCTCGCTTGAGGAGCTAATGAAAGCGTTAGAGGAGCGCCTAAAAGAGCAAAAAGCGCGTCACCAAGGCGGCAGTAAATGGGTGGGTACAGGCGGCACCTCACCGTTTGGTGCCTATGGCGATCACCCAGAAGGCATACGTGTCGGCGGCGAGTCACGTAAGCGCAGTGCCGTCAAAGTCTGGGAGCAACGCAAATATCGTAACCTCGATGACGACAATCAACTCGGTACGCGCCAAATCCAAATGGCACTAAGAAATCTGCGCCAGTTTGCACGTACAGGCAGTGCCGATGAGCTTGATATTCATGAGACCATCAAACGCACCGCCAAAAAGGGTGTGCTTGATATTCATATGCAAGCGGAGCGCCGTAACCGTGTCAAAGTACTGATGTTGTTTGATGTGGGCGGCAGTATGGATGTCCATGTCGAGGCGCTTGAAAAGCTGTTTTCGGCGGCAAAGAACGAGTTTAAAACATTAGAGTTTTTTTATTTTCATAACTGCCTGTATGACTATGTGTGGAAGGACAATAATCGTCGGCACAGCGCACCGATGCCAACGTATGAGCTACTCAATAAATATGGGCGCGAGTATCGCGTCATCTTCGTCGGTGATGCATCGATGTCGCCGTATGAGCTGATGACGGTGGGCGGTAGCGTCGAGTATATGAACAATGAAGCAGGTATCGTCTGGCTAAAGCGTGTGCTGGATCATTTTGACAAAGTGGCGTGGCTCAATCCTGAAACGCCAAGCTATTGGCAGTACACGCAAACCATCGTTGAGATTAAAAAACTGTTTGACAATAAGATGTATCCGATGACGTTGCACGGTGTCGAGGAGATGACCCAATACATGGCGCGGTAGTATTAGTCTACATTGGACGAGTAATATGAAAAAAGCACTTAAGACGATGTGATCGTTTTAAGTGCTTTTTTATGTTAATTTAAATGCTTTTTTATGTTAAGTAGTGCCAATTTTGAGAAGGCATAGTAGTGATAAACGTCATGGTAAGGATGCATACTAGTCCTTGTTCTCAACCAGTCCAACCATCACGCCCATCTCCTTTTTATCGTGCTTATCGATGCTGGGTGCGTACATGGCTGAGGCGATGCCGCCATCCAAAAACAGCGCGTTTGGACAGCCCAGCTCGTCTTTAAATAAGGTGGCAAGCTGATAAAACGTCACAGGTACGTCTGTATTGACAAATTGTATGCTGCCATCGTCACAAACGCCGGCCCCATTACGCAGCTTGATGGAGGTACTATCAGGATTAAACTGCGGATGTATCTCGTCATTGATGACCAGCATAGGGCCTGACTGTGTCGCATACCAAGGCTGTGCGTTGCCATTGTTTATCTGTTCATCTAAGGCATGGCTTTCGGTGATTTGTACGTGACCAGCTTTGTCCCACCACATAACACCATTTGGCAATAAATGAAAATTGCCACCACCTTCTTTTAGATTGAGCGATTTGACTTCTTTGCCTTTGATAACGCTATAGCCAATCGGTGCATAGTTTTCGTTGTACATTCCTGCGTTCATGGCAAAGTTTAGGGTCTGAGACTTTGGTAAAGTGGATAATAACGTATCAAAAGTTAGGAGCGGCTGGCTGTCGTTGGCGGACTGCCAAAATAGCTGGAGTGAATAGCGCGCGCTTGCTAATGCATTCGTATCCACGCGGCACACGCTATAAGCGAACGGCGTGTCCTGTGTCTGACATGACCAGCTGTCTGTGTCGCTATTGATAGTCTCAGTATTGGTCTGCTGGCAAGCGCTAAGATTTAGCGCCAGCACTATCAATGATAATAATAAGGTAAAAATGGAGGTTGGCATCAATCACACGTCTTTTACAGAGGGTATTTATGGTTTATTTGCTACTGCTTCATATATAAATCTTGGGTACTCGCTTTTAGTTGCTACTGGGCGGATAGTCACGGAAGGTATTATTGACATTACCGATGAGCTGCCCGCCATCGGTTGTGATCGCATGATCTGTGCTGTAGGGGGAGCTGTATCCAGCGCGATGTTCGGTTGGTGCGCCAGTCTCTTTACCTTTATCACGAGAGTCTTTGTTATAAGCAATAAGCGCATCATTATTGGCTAAGAAACTATCAGGATTGGCCATCACCCACATCTGATTGAAAATATCCGCACGCGCGCTATTATCAAGTAATGCGCCCTTATCCGTAAAGTAAAAAAACTTAGATAGCAGCTTAATCTGCCCGTCATCTAGACGGCGGGCGATATGATAAGGTTGCAGCTGACTCGGATGCTGTAAGCCCACCGCGCCGACGATACTGGCCAATGATTTTAGCGTGTTTTTGTGAAAACTTGCCACCCGTTTCGCTTTACTAGGCACATCGAGGGCCTTTTGACGGTAAGGGTCTTGGGTAGCGACGCCTGTCGGACAAGTATTGGTATGACAAGAGCGCGACTGAATACAGCCAACCGCAAACATAAAGCCACGAGCCGAGTTACACCAATCGGCACCTAGCGCAATCATCCGCGCAATATCAAACCCTGAGACGATCTTGCCACTGACGCCAAGTCTGATCTTGTCACGAATGCCTGCACCGACCAAAGTATTGTGGACGAGCAAAAATCCTTCGACCATCGGCATGCCGACATTGTCCATAAACTCAACAGGCGCCGCGCCTGTACCGCCTTCGGCACCATCAATAACAATAAAATCAGGATAGTTGTCCGTCTCTATCATGGCTTTGACAATCGCCATAAACTGCCAAGGCTGCCCCACGCATAGCTTAAAGCCAACAGGCTTGCCACCAGATAGCTCACGTAGCTGCTGCCAAAAGGTGACAAGCTCACGCGGTGTACTAAACGCGGTGTGCGAAGCGGGCGAAATACAGTCTTGACCCGTCGGCACTTGGCGAGTATCTGCAATCTCTTGAGTGATTTTGCTCGATGGCAACACGCCGCCTTTACCCGGTTTGGCACCTTGCGACAGCTTGATCTCGATCATTTTGACTTGTGGATCGATGGCTTTTTCGGCGAAAGACTGTGGGTCAAAATTGCCTTCGGCATCACGGCAGCCAAAATACCCTGTACCCAACTCCCAGATCAGATCACCACCGAACTTACGATGATAAGGGCTGATAGCACCTTCGCCCGTATCATGCGTAAATCCGCCTATTTTTGCGCCTTGATTGAGTGCCATAATGGCGTTTGCGGACAGACTGCCAAAACTCATCGCGGAGATGTTAAATACCGACATATCATGCGGCTGCTTACAACGCTCGCCGCCAACAGTGATACGAAAGTCTTTGTTTTCTAACGGCTGGCTAATGGCGGATTGCAAAAACCATTCTTTACCATGAGTATAAAGATTGTCTAGCGTACCAAACGCATTGGTGTCACTGACGTTCTTGGCACGCTGATACACCAGTGCGCGCTGCTGGCGCGAAGCTGATACACCAGTGCGCGCTGCTGGCGCGAAAATGGTACTTGTTCCTTGTCATCTTCCAGCAAATACTGACGAATCTCAGGACGAAAATCCTCTAGTACGTAGCGTATATGTCCTGCTATTGGGTAGTTTTTTAGCACTGAATGCTTGGACTGAATCAGATCATAAATACCGAGTCCTACGCCAAAACCGCCAATCACAATTAGCCAACCGTGCATCAGCAGCAATCCGGCTAATAATAGACAAATGGCTGCACCTAGCGTGCTATAGCGCAGCAGCAACCCGACAAAATACGGCGAGCTGGTTTTGGGTTCAGGGTGTAGATTGGTACGAGATTCAGGCATAGCAAGGCTCAATAGTCATTGTAAATATAGATAAGACGCTCAAATTTGTCGCGTACATCATACACCGATGCGGCCATGACGTCGGTATCATTGGGTAACAATATACTAATGCTGGCAAATTTTAGCAGGTGATTCTGACTAATATTTGCTCATGCTCTGTAGCATCAAAGGTGATCGCGACGGGTAAAAACTGCTCAATGAGCCATGCTTGGGTTTTGCTGTGCTCGCTAATCATACGTGCCGTAAAGTGGCCACCACCTGATAAGGCTAACGGTAATAGCAGTTGATCGGTTAGATATTCATCAATCAGCGCATCGGTGTCATATAGATAACGCTTTACTAAGCCTGACAAACGACCACCTATCTTTTCTGCTGAGCTGCGCTTTTCTCCTAGTAACGTAAATATTTCAGAGTGATATTCTTTATGATTTTGCATGTCACTAGTCCCATGAGTGACTTTTGCATAGCAGGTATTGCCTTCACCAATGCCGTATAATTTATTACCGCGCGTTGTAATAAGCGCCTCATCCATACCCGCTTCAATCAACGCGGCCTTGGCACTGGCAAGCTCGCGTTTGCAAATATCGTATTCTAGATTGAGCACGCTTGCGACCAGTTCTATGCGACTAAGGTTACCCCGTTCCGTGAGGTCTAATCGTGAAGCATTAGCACGGCGCACAAATGGCGCAATAGTTGCTTTAATCGCGCCGCCGCCGATAGGGGCAAAGCCCGCTTGCAAGCATTCAATATCCACCTGCATCCCGAGCTTGGCAAGTAGCGGCACAAAGGCGTGCTGCAAAAAATCGGTGGTTGGCGCTAACGGATTGTGCGTGCCGCCTATGATGGTAACGGTGGACTTGTTGCTTGAGTCAGTATTGGCAAAGAGCAGGGCAGGTAGCAGTGTTTGCAACACAAGGCTGGTGCTGCCTGCGGAACCGATATCAAAGGTATAATCGTCCGCTTGCACGGTGCTTGGCGTAAAGGTGAACGCCATACTGCCCAAATGCGCGCCTGTTACTACCGCATTTGCTATCTGCTGTGATGCTTGTACACACATCAAATGCTGGCGCATCAGCCCAGACTTGGCGCGTCCAGCACGAATATTGGTGATTTCAATCGGTGTGCCTGTAAGCATCGATAACGATAGCGCGGTACGGATAATCTGACCGCCGCCTTCGCCTGTACTGCCGTCGATTTTTAGGGTTTTATGTGTTGATGCTGGCATGATAAATATCTTTATGATTTGTATGACTATTGATTGATGATGTTTTTAATGGGCATAATAAAATGCTTCCCAATACTTTTCGGGTTGCATTTAAAATAAGATTGAAACCGACTGTCAGTGTCTGGTGCTAAGGTCTAAATGGTGCATTGTGCCATGTGCCATGTGCGGGGCATAAATGGTAAAAAATGCGCCTGCCCACAACGCGTAGCAGCCACGACAGTATATTTTCAACCCCCTGCTGTGGGTCGCGGGGTCTGACACTCGCCCAGTCGGTTCCAAAAGGGTGGTCTGTCCATTATCAGACAGACAAAACTAAAAAAGTTTAATAAGCTAGGTAAGTGCCTAGTCCACAAGGTCAATTTGCCAGTTGTTGGCTTGAATGACAATGTTAAGCTGACGCAGCTTCATGGCGATATCGTCCGCTTGCTTTTGCAATGCACCGACCGACACCATCACTTGCCATTTAATCTCGCGCGGGCTGTAGCGGTCGACCTCAGTTTCGGTCGCCGCTATCGATTCGGTCAACAGCTTGTGGCGCATCTCAAGGGTATCGCGCTCAACGAGCAGCGCCAGCATCGATTGATTGTTGTCCGTCATCGCCACCGCGTTGGTGCGCTGAATACGAGCGATAAGCGCGGACAGCTCCGTAATCAGCTGGCTGGCGTCCATCAATAGCTGATTGGGGTCTTCGCTTGGCGTATCGCCGTCTTGGACTTTGACATTATTGCGAATGCGTCCTTTGATTTGCGCCAATTTTTTTTGCATATCACTGCGGATAAGTAGGGCTTCTGCGAGTTTCATTGTTTTTGTCCTTATTTTATTTTCTTTAATTGTAGCTTAGACATAGTGGTTTATCAATATTGTCCTTAAGTGGCTATACACATTATAAAGTAACGCTGCTCACCCCTTCACACACACCACTTGCCGCAAAGTATGTACCACTTCCACCAAGTCGCTTTGTGCGCTCATCACGTCTTCAATGTTCTTATACGCCGCTGGGATTTCGTCAATCACGTCGGCATCTTTACGACATTCTACGCCTTGGGTTTGGGCGACTTGGTCATCAATAGTAAAGACTTTTTTCGCCTCCGTGCGTGACATCACGCGACCTGCACCATGCGAGCAAGAGCAAAAGGATTCTTCATTGCCTTTACCTTTGACGATAAAGGATTTTGCGCCCATGGAGCCTGGGATGATGCCGTATTCGCCGACGCGCGCACGCACCGCACCTTTACGTGTGACAAAGACTTCCTCGCCGTAGTGCTCTTCTTTTGCCACATAGTTGTGATGACAGTTGACCGCTTTGACCGCAGCATCAAAGGGCTTAGGCACGATGGTGCGTAGTGCTTGGATGGCTTTTTCCATCATGATTTCGCGGTTTTTAAAGGCAAAGCGCTGCGCCCAGCCAACCGCAAACCAATAATCATCAAAGTGCTCAGTCCCCTCAGCAAAGTACGCCAAATCTTTATCAGGCAGGTTGATAAACCATTTACGCATGTCCTCACGCGCCAGCTCAATAAAGTAGCGCCCGATGGCATTGCCTACGCCGCGTGAGCCTGAATGCAGCATAATCCACACTTGATTGGTCTCATCAAGGCACACCTCGACAAAGTGATTGCCTGTTCCCAGTGTTCCCAAGTGCTTAAGGTTGTTGGTGTTTTTTAGTTTGGGATGCTTTTGGGTCAGATAATTAAAATCATCGACCAGCGTACCCCAGCCATTCATCACGGTGTCATCAGGGTTTGCCCATGCGCCCACATCACGACGCGAAACGCGACCGCGTGTCTTGCTGCGACCATGCGGAATGGCTTTTTCCAGCTCTGTGCGCAGTCCGTGCAAATTGTCGGGCAAATCATCTGCGGTCAGCGTGGTCTGCACCGCCATCATGCCACAGCCGATATCCACGCCGACTGCCGCAGGGATAATCGCTTCTTTGGTCGGCAGCACCGTCCCGATGGTCGCGCCAATACCGACATGCACATCAGGCATAACCGCGAGCCACTTATAAATAAAGGGCATCTGTGAGGCTTTAATCAGCTGGTCGTGGGCTTTTGGGTCGACAGGCACGCCTTTGGTCCATAGGCGGATAGGGGTACCACCGTCTTGAATGATATTGTGATTGATAGGCTGCATAGTGTCTCCTTAGCTTTATATTAGTAAACAATCCGTCACATAGAAACGCTCGACTCAAAGCTATTTTTCTCGCGTGCTGCGGTCACGCCGACAGAGGCTTCAAAAAATATCTTTGACGCTCGCTACGTTGTTGGTAGTAGTGCGGTTGTCTGTACTTTATAGGTTGCTAAAGGTGTGCCAGCTTTTGGCAAAGGTGGTTTTTATTTTTATAAGTATTTGATATTAAATGATAAAAAATATTTTAAATTCTTTTTTTATAGAATAATAAACTTTAATCAGGTAAATAAAGTTATAATTTATTCTATAAATATAGTTTTTATTCTATTCTGACGTTTATAGAATTTTAAGATTTGGTTAGAATGCTTTATTTTCTAATTAAACAATAGTTCTTTGTTACAAAGTGTTTTGTACAGTACACTGCTGCCAAAGATGCGGTTAAATATCTAAAGAGTAAGGCTGCTAGCGCCTACGTGATGCCAATCAGTGAACAGCAATGTGTTATTTATGAAGCGCAATGTGATACTCAAGATATAGCACACGTCTACGAGATGCTGCTAATGCTGACATCTGAGCTGGACTGTAGCGCATTGGGCGTGCTTAATCATGATGATGATTTGCTGCTTACCATATTGTGTAATAAAGGCAAGCTCATAGCAGATTATAGCTGCGGCATGAGCTTTGAAGAAATGTATGCTGAATATGGTGACGAGCTGCCAGATATGGACGAAGAAGCAGATGAACCGCAGGGACAGCAAAAGGAAGAGCAAGCTCGTGTGATGGTTGATTCCTTATCTGAGGCATTTGATGAGGTGAATAAAGAGGCGCTACTTGAGGTACTGATGCAAGATTTCGTATTTGCTATTGAAGCGCACGAAAAGTTGGTCGAAGTAGTGGGGCTGCCTGAATGTTCGATTGGGTTGGGGTATAACCATATCAATGAAGATCAGATAGAAGACCAATTGGACAGTAAGCAATTAATGCAAATTGGTAACTGATTAGAAAAGGTGTGATAAATAGAGGTTAATAAAGTGCAGCGTAAAAAAACCGCCGTTATCGGCTTTCTCGGTACGACCTTGGACAATGGCTTTAATGACAAGCGTTGGCAGCGCTGGCGTCCGACCGTCAGTTTGGGCTTGCAAGATGACCTACTGGTCGATGAGCTGTATATCCTCTATAGCAAGCGCGACAAGCGACTGTTTAACGTCATCGTTGCTGATGTGGCGCAGGTCAGCGCCCATACCAAAGTCATTGGGCATCGGGTGACGCTGGCGAGTCCATGGGATTTTGCCGATGTCTATGCTGAGCTGTATGACTTTGTCACAGGCTTCGCCTTTCGTGAAGACACGGACTATCTGCTGCATCTGACCACGGGCACGCATGTGGCGCAGATTTGCTGGTTTTTGCTGGTTGAGGCAGGGTTTTTGCCTGCCGATTTTATTCAGACCTCGCCGTGTCCCAAGCCTGACCAATACGACCCACAAGGGCGCTACCAAATCATTGACTTGGACGTGTCGCGCTATGACAGCTTGCGCGCGCGTTTTGAGGCAGAAAAAGCCCAGCATTGGCAAACTCTCCAAGCCAATCTCGTCACTCAAAATGCCGCGTATCAACAGCTGATTGCTGATATTGAAAAGGTCGCTACGCGCTCGACCGCCCCGATTTTATTGATGGGCGCGACAGGGGCGGGCAAGTCGCAACTGGCAACGCAAATCTACGCGCTCAAGAAAAACAAAGCCAACAACAAACAGGCACTCGGCGCGTTCGTCGAGGTCAACTGCGCCACCTTGCGCGGTGATACCGCAATGAGCGTGCTGTTCGGTCATGTCAAAGGCGCGTTTACGGGCGCAGCATCGAGCCGTGAGGGTCTGCTCAAATCAGCGGACGGCGGCTTGCTGTTTTTGGATGAAATCGGTGAGCTGGGACTGGATGAGCAGGCGATGCTCTTGACCGCGCTTGAGGCGCAGCGCTTTTATCCGCTCGGTAGCGACACCTCAATTGACGTCTCGTTTCAGCTGATGGCGGGGACAAACAAGGACTTGCGCCAAGCGGTCGCGGATGGGGAGTTTCGCGCCGACTTGTTTGCGCGCCTGAATACGTGGACGTTTTTTTTACCATCGCTAAAAGACCGTATCGAGGACTTGCCCGCCAACATTGATTACGAGCTAGCGCGTCTGGGCAGTGAGCAGCAGTATCAATACCGCTTTGAGCCTGCCGCACGCGCGTATTATGAAGCTTTTGCCATGAGTGCGGACGCCACGTGGCAGGGCAACTTTCGTGATTTAAGCGCCAGCATGACGCGCTTAACGACATTGTGCGAGGGCAAAGTGATTCGTATGCCCGATGTTAAGGCAGAAATCACCCGCCTTAAGCATCTGTGGGCATTACCCAATAGCGCGCAGCATCAAGCGGATAGGGCGTATGCGCCCAGCCTAACCGAGCAGCAAGCGCACGCGGACACGGTGCTGAGCCGCCATCTATCAAGCGACGACAAAGACGCGCTCGACCCCTTTGACGCGTTGCAGCTCGCGTATGTGATTGAGGTCTGTATCCGTCATAAAAACCAAGCGGCGGCAGGGCGCTATCTGTATGCCAACTCCAGAAATCAGCTAAAAAGTAACAATGACAGCGACCGACTGCGTAAGTATTTGCTAAAGTTTGGGCTGAGGTTTGATGGGTTAAAAGGATAAGGTTAAAAAGGAGAGAATATGAATAACACAGGATTTGTGGCAGGCACGCTCGTTCATACGGATAAAGGTCTAGTACCGATTCAGGACATTAAAGTCGGTGATAGAGTACTCTCCAAGCCTGAAGACGGTGGTGGTGATATAGAGTATAAGCCAGTGCTCAAGACCTTTATGCATGAAGACAAAGCGATATGGATCGTGCGTTTAGAGAGAAATCATACTTCACCTTATAGATTAAAACCAGGTGATGAAAATTTTGATATTCAAAACTACCTGCTTGTCGATGAAAAAATTCAAGCAGCTAGTCCCATTAGTCATTTTCTAGTGACGCCCAATCACCCTGTTTGGGTCGTTGGTGCTATGGAGAATCCAAAGGCGGACATTGAGTTCTATGATCAGCCCCACTTTAAACGTGTGGATGAACTACAGCAGTATGAAATTGCTGTGAATACCGATGGCGTAATGTATACCGTTGAGCGTGTGCAACCTACCTATCAAGTCGCTAATGATAATTTAGAATTCAATCCAAATTATTACTGGTATCAAAAACATTATCATGAAGACTACTACGATGATTATGTACAAGATGCCGAAGCGCATATGCTAGACTACAGCGAAGTAGAATATAAGGGTATGGGATATGTTGATGACATTAGCTTTTATCAGGAGAAAGGCTATTTGGGCCAACATATTGAAGATAATGGAGGCACCATGCGGATGTTCAATCAATTGACCAACGCGCAAGGTGAGCACATTTTATATCAGGCAACCGTCTATAACTTTGAGGTGGCAGACCACCATACCTACTTCATTGGTCGAGCAGGACTATGGGTACATGACGCCAGTTTAAATAGCTAACCATATCAATAATAAAAAAAGGAAAACTCATGAATAACAAAGGCTTCGTCGCGGGCACGCTCGTTCATACGGATAAAGGGTTAGTGCCGATTCAGGATATTAAAGTCGGCGACCTCATTTTATCAACGCCTGTACTCTCTAAGCCCGAAGGTGGGGTTGGTGATATCGAGTACAAACCCGTACTCAGCACCTTTAAATCACCCAGTAAGAAACGCATCTTTAAAGTTGAGTATTTTAATGAGACCGCTGATGCGCGAGGAGAAGAGGGTAGCAATTATATCTTATGTACCAGCAATCACCCATTCTGGGTAACTCGCCAGCCTGAAGATTTAGAGGGTGAGTGGTTATCTGCGGAGCGTTTGCCAGCTGGTTATTTAACCTCTGCTCATGGTGATACGATTGCGCTTGATGATTACTCGTTTCTCCCTGTGCGTACCTTGCCAAACTATCCTGAAGGCTGTGCCTATCTACAAAGTATACAAGAGACCTCTTGCAAAAGTCATAGTTTAAGCTCGGAATTAATGATACCAGCAAACAG
>NZ_JAKDJE010000002.1 GCF_030454045.1 Psychrobacter sp.
AGATTAGTGAGGTGCTCTTCTTTTTTCAATCACTTTCGAAGTTGAGAGTGGGGTTTATAGATATAATTTTATACTTGTATCAAAAAATGTTTATGTCAGAAAAGCGATAGCAAAAACAGCATCAGTTATCATCAGAATTAGAGACTCAGAATGCTTTAACCACCGATTATCGAGAGATTATGCATGATGCCACTGTTCGAGTCATGCAGATGATGATGTTCAGGCTTAATCGGCATAAAGCTATGCAGGGTACTCACTAGCCCTTGGATATCGTCTTGTTGTAAGTATGGACGGATATCATAATTACCTTGGTCAAATAAGCACAGATGCACCTTGCCCTGACTACTGACTCGCAAGCGATTGCAAGTATCACAAAAGTGCGCCGCATAAGGGGCAATCATGCCAATACGACCAACATAATTAGGATGACTGTACTCCACGGCTGGACCATCGGCACTACCGCGTTCATGCGGCTGCCAACCATGCTCTAACAAATAATCCGTGATGATATCAGACTGAGCATGCTGGGCAAAAAACAAATCGCTGTTGTCACTGGTCTGCATAAATTCAATAAAACGGTACGTCACCTGTCTGTCTTTGACGTAGTTAATCGCGGCGATCAGGTTTTCAAAGGCAGTTTCTGCCATTAAAATACTGTTTATTTTGAGTTTGATATCCGTCGTTTCTAGCAAGGTATCCATATCCGCCAATATCTGTGGCAAGGTATCAAAACCAGTCATTTTATGAAAAGTAGCCGCATCAAAACTGTCCATACTGATATTGAGCTGATCGAGTCCAGCTTCTTGCCAGCTAGCCAAATGTTTGCCTAACTTATAGCCATTACTGGTCATTGCCACTGTTTCAATGCCATCCGTTTGCTTAATGCTCTTGATAATGTCGACAACATCACGACGAATGGATGGTTCACCGCCCGTGATTCTCACTTTTTTGGTACCTACTTGGGCAAAGCCGTGTACCAAAGTGGCAATTTCAGAAACGCTCAACTCATCGTCAGGACGCTTGCCCTGATAGCCATTTGGCAAACAATACTCGCAGCGAAAATTACAGAAATCAGTAATAGACAGACGCAGATACGTCAGACGCCGTGCAAACCCATCAGTTAAAGGCTGATGATATTCAGCTGGCTGGTCAACAAGTACCATTGAGGAGGGTTGTATATCTCCATCAGACAGTACAGAGGCTGACGCAGGAGAGTACCATTTCGGGCTATCTATTTTGAGGGTGTCGTCATTCATATATTACTGCCATCAGTATTGCTTACCATAAGCGTTACTTTATTATTCGTGTTTAGCATTCCATAGCTAGATTGCTTATTCATTATGTCCATCATTTTATAGCAGATTGACTAACGATAAATCAGCGATGTAACCAAGGAAACGGCTGCACCGTAACCTTATCACCAGATGATATGTTGCCGCTGTCTTGATCTAACACAATAAAGCAATTGGCGCGGCTCAGCTGTTTTATTCTGTGTGATTGTTGACTCAAAAAACATTCCACTTGGTAATGACCTGCTTCATCTTGTGACAATACGCCGCGCTGAAAGTCTTTGCGGCCAGGGAACTTTTTGATGTCATTTGTGAGTTTAGCGTTGATCGTTAGCGGCATCGGCTGCTCGGACACACTCGCACCTGACATCTGCCATAATGCGGGTATCACAAACTGTAGCGCGCCCACAACTGTGGAGAGCGGATTACCCGGTAGACCAAAATACAACACAGGCTTATCAAGATTTTTATTTAACTCGCCAAATACGAATGGCTTGCCAGGTTTCATCGCCACTTTATAGTGGTTGATTTGTCCAAGCGTATCGATCACGGTCGTCAAAAAATCATAATCGCCAACCGAAACCCCTGCGGTCGATACCAGCACATCACAGTCTTGCATGGCTTCATGAACCGCAGCTGTCGTCTTCTCCAAGTCATCAGGAATGATGCCATAGTCACGAATGATTATAGGTAAGTCCGACAGTAGGCTTTTGAGCGTTGGGGTGTTTGAATTATATATTTGGGCTAGATGTTCCAGCTCATCGCCAATAGCGACGAGCTCATCGCCTGTCGCGAGCACACCGACGACGAGTGGTTGAAACACGCTCACTTCGCTGATACCTAAGTTTGCCAGCAAGCTGATATCGGCAGGATTGAGGCGCTTGCCTATCTTTAGCACAGCTTCGCCAGACTCAATCTCTTCGCCTTGCGCACGGATATGACTATTGGCATTGGCGGCTTGCGTGAGAGTGATGCTGTACGGCTGACTCTTATCAATAGTCGCTTTGATATCAGCAAAGTTGGTATTCTCTTGCATGATGACCATATCACAACAGTCAGGGACGACCGCGCCAGTAAAAATACGCACACCCTGCCCTGCTTTTGTCTCACCAGCATAGGCACTGCCTGCTTGAGACTCACCAATGATTTCAATCGTCTTGCCTTCTGACAGCTCACTTCCTTTTGCAATGGCATAACCATCCATAGCAGATAGATTCTGTCTTGGCACATCAAAAGGTGATGCAATATCTTGCGCGAGTATGTGGTTACGGCTGTCTAATAGATCACAGATATTGACGGCTCTTTTGTGCAGCGGAAAATCCACATCATTATAATCATTGATACGCAGCTTTATTGCCGCTTGTAATTCTTCCATGGTAATCATAAAGGTATGCTCTTTTGATCGTTCTAATTATTTATTCTTGAGTAGCTATTATTCACAGTTGCTATTAAAAAAGTTGCTATTGAAAACTGATATTAATCATCAATGGTTAAAGTCAGTCATCAAAAACTGCTTATGAAATCATACTCTCCTAGAGTCTATCATTCACAGTATCCATTTTCTTGTATTAACCTTGTCCTGATAAGTTTTGAAGAAAACCATATCAAGGAAGCCATATCTGATCTGCTTTTGACAGTTGGTGCTTGTGGCAGAACTTATGATGCTTTATATCGATCATTTTTAGCAAAAACAAGTATAGACTGAGGCAAAAAAAGCACCGTGGCAAGGTGCTTTTTGTAGAACAAAGTAAAAATAGCGGTTTTATCACGAAGGACTAAAACCACTGAAAAGGGTGGTTTCTATACAGTGTATAAAAACCGCCAGCTTATCTCACCATCCAGCCAATGAAGACGCACTACTTTGAGTGATAAACCCATCTGGTATTTGCCCATTATCCGCCTGCCAGCGCTGGAATGCCATGCGCGTGTTGGTACCTACAATGCCATCAGCCCCTTTGGTATCGTAACCCATGCTCGTCAAACGGAGCTGTAAGTTCGTGACCTGTGTGGTCGATAATGGACGCTCATAACGCGGCCATGATTTTCGCAGGCCACTTTGTCCATCAATTGTTTTTCCCAAGAGGCTCACCCCTAGCGCATAGCTCGATGAGTTATTATAGACTTTGATCACATCAAAGTTTGGGCTTAGCAGCAATACGGGGCCATCTTTGCCAGCTGGCAACCACAGCTCCATCTCGGTATTGGCATCTAGATAGACGTCATCTATCGTATCGACACCCATCGCCGCCCATCTGGCAGCAGGTTGCTTACTCCCCATCAGTGAATAATCAAACGAAGCAGGTACAGTCGCCTCATAAAAAGGTGCTAGACCGCGAACCCAACCTGAGTTGCTCAAATAGTTGGCAGTAGAAGCCAGCGCATCACCTGTGGCCCAAGGGTTACGGTGACCGTTGCCATCGCCGTCTACGCCTTGCTTGAGCCAAGTCTCAGGGATGAACTGCGTTTGTCCCATACCGCCCGCCCAAGAACCCTCAAGCTGAGACCATGAGACATCACCGCGCTCTAATAGCGTGGCTAATGATAATAGCTGAGCTTCAGCGAATTGTTGACGACGACCATCATAGGCGAGACTGGCAAGCGAGCTTGGCAGATCGCTGCTACCCGTGACCGCGCCATATGACGACTCCATACCCCATATCGCTGCGATCACCTCTGCATCAACGCCATACTGCGACTCTAATTGAGACAAGAACGCACGTTGCTCTGCAAACTTACGCTTACCTACGCTGACACGGCCACTAGAGACAGCAGAGTCCACATATTCCCATGGCATCTTAGAGAATTCAGGCTGTCCTGAATCCAACGAGATCACTTGTTGATTGAGATACGCTGAGTCAAGCAAACGACGAATCACCCCAGCGTCATAGCCTGATGATATCGCCCGCATAGAAAAATCTGATTTCCAATCATAAAAGCTGTTATAGCTTGGCTTAGGCGCTGGCTGCGGTTTGATGACTGGCGCAGGTGTTGGCTTTACCTGCACCGTTTGGGTCTGCGTGATCTCAACGCCGCCTTGGCGCACCGGTTTTTTTTGCATCGCTTGTTGGCTTGTACACCCAACCATCACGAGCGCTGGCATCAGGGTGAGGTACTGTTTTTTTAATCTCATAAAAAGTCTCAAATATGAATAAGTAAAATGTCTCAAAGTCGCCAAGCCATCAGCAACCATACTGCACGCTTAACGCCCAAGTACCGTACGTGGATCAATGGGGTTTCCATTTAAGCGAACTTGGAACTCTAGCCCCACCTGATTGGTCTGACCACTGCTACCCATTGTAGCAATACGTTGACCACGCTGTACTGCGTCACCTTCTTTTACAAGCAATTGGCTATTATGCGCGTAAGCCGTGATGTAGTCATCACTATGGCGAATCATAATCAAGTTGCCATATTCTGGTAGGCCGTTGCCTGAGTAAAGCACAGTTCCTGACTGACTGGCAAGTACCGGATCACCCACATTCCCAGCAAACCACATACCCATGTTGCCTGTGGCTGGATCAATGTTACGCGTGACTGGATTTCGCGTTGGATAGTCATAGCCAGCGGTAGAATTGGCAGGTGCTTGGTACGCTGGTGTTTGAGTTTGTGTGACAGGCGGCGTATAGGTCGGTTGCGGCTGTGCAGGTCTACTATAGTTATTACTTCTAACCGTGTTACCTTGCCATAGCTTGAGCCATTGCCCACTATAGATTGTGTACTTGCTGTCGAGGCCATTTATCGCCCCAATCTGACGATAGTTCAGATTATACCGTGCCGCAATTTGGCTGACCGTATCGCCACGCTGGACACGATGATAGTTAGGAACGCCCTGAGCGTTAGTAATAATCTTAGGGCCTGCTTGGTTGGGTAGCTGATACGTCGGCTTAGTGGCACAGCCGACCACAGATAAAGTAGCAACTGCCATCGTGCCAATCAATGCGGCTTTAGCAAAGTATGATCCGCTCATGATTTTTTTCATACAAGGTTCCTGTTCTTTGTTGCTTATCTATTGTTTCATCATCCAAAAGCGCTTGGTATGACTCAAAAGCCTCTGGTCGTACTTACGACACGGTAGTCATTAGCAAGTAATATCACTAACGCGGTCACTCGCACAGTACTCACTATTCATATTACTTTTGATTGTATCGTATCAAACTCATAAATCTAATATTGACAGCGTCTCTAATGTCGATGTCGGAGTATGGTGCAGACGCACTGGTGACAGACTGATGTATCCTGCCGCTACTGCTTGATCATCAGTCATATTGGGCACAAAAGGCACATCCGCATCATGAGACACTGTATCGCTGGGTATAAATGCCTGAGCTGGCGTCGTCGATGGGGGATCATCCTTACGCTTGCGTAACGATAACCAATAAGCATCTCGACCACGCGGATCAATCATATGGTGTACGGGCCGGGCGATTTGCTTATGTCCCAACGAGGTGACCTTTCGACCTTTGATATCACTACTGCTGCTCACATCGGGAATATTAACGTTTAATACATGATAGGGCAAACTTTTGAGAAGCGCTAATACTGAAGTCTCAGTAATGAGTTTGACAATTTCATCGGCGGCCACTTGATAATCACTGGCTGATTCTTGTCCGCCATTTTTGACACCGCCACCTACCAAAGACGTAGCAATAGCAGGTATCCCAAATAGCTGCGCTGTTAATGCAGCACCAAAGGTACCAGAAAACATCACATCCTGTCCTAAGTTGGCTCCTGAATTGATGCCCGTAATCACACAATCAAAAGTTATATCACCATATAGCTCATGTAGCGCTAGGTGAATACAGTCAGCAGGTGAACCGTTTACCGCTACAAATCCTGAAGCCAGTTTGTGCGTATGCAATGGTTTTGAGACGCTCAGAGCACTGGCATAGCCACTTTGCTCCTCACTTGGGGCAACCACCACCACATCGCCAATGGCAGATAGTGCTTGGGATAGAGCCACTAACCCCGGTGCATATACCCCATCGTCATTACTAATCAAAATCTTCATATCAACTCAGTATATTTGTATCAGACCATCTGTCTACCAGTCATTTTTGCTACCGTACCATATCTTTGTTAGCATAAAAATAGCAATCCACATCCCTTCTATCAAATACAAAAAAAGGGGCAAGCTGCTCTATCGCGCCATTGATATCAACATCTATGAGGAAGATTGGCTTGATGACACGAGCGATTATACCTGAATAATACCGACACACGAACTCAGTGTTCGTCCAAAAACAATCTGTCGTTTTTTTATCTGGGACAATGCCATCAATGTGAATATAAATTAAAATATTCTAGACAAAGCAATGCGTTACAATATACAACACCATAAAACAATACAAACTTCTGCGTTTATATTGTTGTGACTTCACTGGTATATGCTACGGATATGTTGCTGTAAACTACCCTTGGCTCACAAGATATCTACACATAAATCAATATTTTATGTGACTTTTATTTTTTTACCCATTAACATATCACCATTAAATAAAGATAAGCGAGTGTAATACTGAATGAAGAATCAATCGATATTATCTATAGCTTCTGTTATGGCAAAGGCCGCTTCGAAAATTGGGCTTGCAGGTCTAATAGCGTCGGTTGCTATAATGTCTCAAGCCTCTAATGCTGCAAATAATTCTGCGACCACCATTCCACTAGATATGTCTGGTATTAATATCACCAAGCACGAAATTGCTGTGATGCAGGTGCTATCAGAGATCTGTCCATCTATGCTAAACGGCAATCAAAAACAGCGCTTTTATAAGTCTTATACGGTGCAACTGCACGAGCTGATGCCGTCTTTAGAAGATCCAAAGGCTGCGATTCAGTATCTGTCAACACAACAAGATTATCGTCAGATACTACAAGGTATTCGTAGTTGGACCATGGGTTTCTCAAAGCAAGAGAATAAAGCGCTTTGCGAAGATCTTGCAAACGCAGAATACTAATACATATGAGGTAAGCTGTACCCAGTTCCGATAAACTGGACTATTAACGACTATAAAAAACCACTTTATCTCATCTGAGTAATTGCTTTCTTTCATCATCTTAAAGAGTAACGCTGACAACTTACTTATTAAGATTGGGTAACATCAAAGCTTGCTGCCACGCCGTTCATAAATCATGAGTGAGGCTGCAGGCTTTTTGTGATTATTAAGTGCGCTTTGTCAAAACCATCTCTAGATTGATGGAGTAAACACTTACATACCCATTCGCTTTTCTTTTCATTGGCGTCTGACTTTTTTGCATTTATCGATTCCCCATCGGTTGGCATTTTGCTAAGATAAGGCGTTAATTTTATGTCTATCGCGCAGTCGTTTCAGTTTTGATTCATACATTATTTTAGACAGGATGGTACAGTCGTGCTGCTTAAAACAATGTATGAAATTGGCACTGAGCACGAACGATAGATACATTTGGCTCCATGATGCGGTGTAATGATATATGACAGTAAAGCGTGTGAAAAACCAGTTAGTACAGCTGGTAGTTGGTGTAAGTATCTCAATGAGTGCAGTGATGGCAAACGCAGCCATACAACCACCTGAGATGGACAATACCGCCTATGTATTGATGGACTATAATACTGGTGAGATTTTGGCTCAAAAAAATGCGAACGAGTCGTTGCCGCCAGCGTCCTTAACCAAAATGATGACCAGTTATATCATTGAACAGCGTCTAGCATCAGGCGACCTTAAAGAAGACGACCAAGTACTCATGAGCAAAAATGCTTGGTGCCGTGGTAGCAGCAGTCAATCTTGTATGTATGTACCAGTCAACAAGACGGCGAGCGTCATCGACATGCTACGCGGCATTATCATCCAGTCGGGCAATGATGCCTCAAAAGCCATGGCTGAGCATATCGCGGGTAGTGAGTCATCGTTTGCCATTTTAATGAATGAGCAGGCCCAAAAGCTTGGCATGGATCATTCTCATTTCGTCAACTCTACTGGTATGCCAGCTGAAGGACATGAGGCCTCTGCATTAGATTTGGCCAAACTTGCTCGCGCCATTGTCAAAAACAGTGGCGATTACTATAGTATTTACTCAGAAAAAGAGTTTACTTACAATGGTATTACCCAAGGAAACCGCAACGCCCTACTCGCAACTGATCCAACGGTCGATGGCTTAAAAACAGGTCATACAAATGCGGCAGGCTATTGCTTAGTGGCGTCTAGCAACCGTGATGGTATGCGCCTCATTTCGGTCATCATGGGTACTAAGAGCCAACAAGCTCGTGCTGACCAGTCACGTGAATTACTCAACTGGGGTTTTGGACACTTCACCACAGTGACCAAAGCACCTGCTGGTCAGTTTGTGAGCAAAATTCCAGTATGGTTTGGGGAAGCTGATGAGGTCGAGTTGGCAACTGGCGACAATCTACAGATCCTAACCAGCAAAACGCAAAAGAATAAAATCACAACAGTGGTTGATATTCCTGAAAGCCTAGAAGCACCGATCAAAAAAGGTCAAGAAATCGGCAAAATGATGGCCGTTATCGACGGTAAAGCCGTTGCCTCTGTACCTATTGTTGCCACCAATGATATCGAACAATCAGGATTCTTGAGCCGTACTTGGCAACATATCGTACGCTGGGCAAAAAACCTGTTCTAAAAAATTTTAGAGCATATGTTTTTTCAGCCTAACTCAATTCAATAAACAAAAAAGACGCCTTATCTAAGGCGTCTTTTTTTCTTCAACAAGCACTTAAGCTCAACAGCTGGCAGAGGTAGCAATAGCAAAATAAGCTTGTATTGATACAATCTCTTACAGCGCTTCTGAGTTGACTAACCTGAAAGCAGACAAGACCATTTTAGGATGATGTTATGTCCATAGCAACCAACGTTTTAACAAGTCGCTCAATGCTTTGCTCTCGTAGGTTGTGCTATGACAGTAGTCAACGCCTGCTGATTTTAGCCCATACTCAAAACTATCGACATAACGTGCTCGATGCTGTGGATACCAATATATTAACATCGCACGCTGTCCACTTTCTTTGCGCTCATGTTGACGAATAAGCTTGGCTAACAGCTCAGCTTTGTCCGCGAGTACATCCTCAGCGAACATCACCATATCTACTTTTTGTGCCCGTATCTCATTCATCACTTGCTGTGCGTCTTGGTAACAGATCACCGTAGCGCCCAGATACTCAAGCTCACTCAATAGAGCACCTGTCTCGTGATTATAATAATAAATAATCACGAGACCATTGAGCAGTCGCTGCTGTCGAGATTGTTGTTGATTCGGCATCACTAACGTCAAAGTAAACTGAGTCCCTGACCCCAAGGTGCTATCAACATCAATCATAGCGCCCATCAGTTGTACCATTTGCTTAACCACAGGCAGGCCTACTCCTGAGCCTTCATACTGTCTCGTCTGAGAGGAGTCTACCTGAAAAAAAGGATTAAAAATATCTTCTATATGGTTGCGATCAATACCAATGCCCGTATCTTTTACACTCACTCTCCAGCGATTACTTTTGTCAAAATGCGTTAGCTGTGATGTGATGACCACTTGCCCAGTATGAGTAAATTTAATGGCATTACTGACCAATATCGACAGTATCTGTTGAATTTTTGAGGAATCGCCATATAGACTGTAATCTAAGTGATGAATATTACTGATCAGCTTTAGACCTTTTTGCTGGGCAACAGATTCAAAGTCTGTTAGAAGATCAGAGATCAGTTGTAATGGATTAAATTCATTTTTATGGATCTTTAGTTGTCCCTTTTGTATCTGATTTAATTGGATAATATGATCCAATGACAACACCAGCTTGTCACTGCCATTACTAATGATTTCAACCGCATCTTTTTGCTCTCTGGTCAGACTGTCATAGTCTAAT
Organism: Psychrobacter sp.; assembly: GCF_030454045.1. Taxonomy (GTDB): domain Bacteria; phylum Pseudomonadota; class Gammaproteobacteria; order Pseudomonadales; family Moraxellaceae; genus Psychrobacter. Next base: position 10,138 of record NZ_JAKDJE010000002.1, read on the forward strand.
AACTGCAGACCACCCACGATAGCATTGAGCGAAGTTTTCAATTCATGGGTAATCATGCTTTGAAAATTATGCAGCTGCACATCAAGCGACACATCTTTATTATGGAGCTGCTGCTCAAAGGCAGCAAGCATCTCATATCCCTGCTTGGCCTCTTGCAGCCGTCCAAACAATATGGTCAGCGCCTTTTTGATTTGTATCAGTTCGTGAAAATTAAAACGCTGCGGAATAATGGGAAGTTGTTCTAATTCTGCGTTTTTTATGACAATACCGCACACATCGTTCAGAGCTTCAATGTCTTTGACAGGCCAGTTCAGTTTTCGGAAAATATATATGCCTGACATAATGGTCAATATTAAGGTGGTCAGCCACAGAGGGATAATGCTACGAAACCAATGTGAACGCAATACACTCACATCCATCGTAATATTGATATAGCCAACCAGCGTGTTATTGCCACTGAGTTTATCAGTCACTAATAACGTACTCATCCCCTCAGATAAGTCTGCCGCTAACTGCTGATTTGATTTGGGTGTATTGAGCCAAGCACGCCCAAGCGCTTCAGGTTTACTAACGACTGGACAATTGAAACTGATCGTATCGGCAAATAACGCATTTTTCCAATCATTTACTGACTGGTTTACATCGTTAATAGGGTGCGATGTCGAATAAAAAACAATGCTTTGAATGCTAGGTTCATTCTTTAGTAATATATTGACCTGTTCAGCCACGACATCAGCACCGTTTGCGGTCGATGCACTGACCGTCATCAATGAGGCTAGCTGTTGTATGTGTTGCTGCTTTTCTTGATAGTGATGCACCAAGCCATAAATAAAAGGCAAGACAAAGCCTGCCAGCATCGCCACAATCACGGCTTGTCCGACAGAGCGCCAAATGAGCATTGAAATGGTTTGAGACGAACGGGTGTCCATGTCACTCCACTGAGTCAAGAAAACTTTTACTTATAGTACAGGTATTTTTAGAATGTGATAAGCGAAAGATTGAGGTAAGCAGTCCCTGTGTTGCGGTGGTTACCGAAGCACCATAATAATACAGTGCTTCGTGTTTTTATTATCTTCTATTGGTGTGCGACGACGTCAGTCATCAACAGATTGTCATATTAACGAGGCTTTTTATCTTTGGTAGTGAATTTCTTTGCACGGTTGCGCTCACGCTGACGTAACTGCTGCGTCTTCGCCTTGGTGGGCGTATCGCTCTTGTTGGCATATGGATTGTCATTTTGTTTAAAGATGACATTGAGCGGCGTGCCTTCGAGTTTGAATACTTGGCGGAATTGATTCTCTAGGTAGCGCTGATAGCTTTTGGGAAGCGCACTGGTTTGGTTACCATGGATAACAATAACGGGCGGGTTATGACCACCAATATGCGCATAACGTAATTTAATACGGCGACCCGCAATGGTTGGCGGCGGATTGGCAGTGACCGCATCTTGCAAAATTTGCGTCAGACGATTGGTTGATACCTCAAACATAGAAGACTTGTATGCACGTAGGATAGATGGATATAGATTGCCCACGCCGGTACCATGCAGCGCTGATATCAAATGCACTTTTACATAAGGAATAAAGTTAAAACGACGATCCATCTCAAGTTTAATATAGTCTCTTTGATCTGGCGTCAAACCATCCCATTTGTTGATGGCGACTACCAATGCACGACCAGCATCTAGCGCATAGCCGATCATATGAAGGTCTTGATCAACGATACCTTCATGAGCATCAATCACAATCACAGTCACGTTAGAGTCTTCAATGGCTTGTAAGGTTTTAATCACTGAGAACTTTTCTACTTTTTCATCAATCTTACCGCGGCGGCGGACGCCCGCCGTGTCGATCAATACGTAATCTCTGCCATCGCGCTGATAAGGAATATAGATGCTATCACGTGTCGTGCCAGGCATATCAAATACCACCACGCGATCTTCACCCAAAAGACGATTCACTAACGTTGATTTGCCAACGTTTGGACGACCGATAATCGCAAGCTTCAGACCGTTTGGCTCAACTAGGTTTTCTTGTGCAGGCATATCAGCTGTTAAGACTTCAAGCAAGTTGCCCACACCGCGACCATGACTGGCCGCCATCGGATATGGCTCGCCTAAGCCTAGCGCGTAAAACTCTGCGGGCGCTGCATCGTGGACACCATCAACCTTGTTTGCAACCACGTAGACAGGCTTACCCAGAGTATGCAAGAACTTACCAATCTCAGCATCAGCACCGATCATGCCAGCACGAGCGTCAACAACGAATACAATAATATCTGCTTCGTGTATCGCGGTATGCGACTGCTCAGACATATAGTCATCGATATTGCCGCTACCATCATCTGCTTCACCAATACCACCCGTATCCACAACAATGAATGACTTATCTTCATAAGTCGCATCACCGTATTGACGGTCACGAGTCAATCCTGACAAATCAGCGACCAATGCTTGCCGACTTTTTGTGAACTGATTAAATAAGGTTGATTTACCGACGTTTGGACGACCAATTAAGGCGACCACAGGCTTGATACTCATGGGTTACTCTCAGTGAAAGGCATAATGACGGACAGTACAGTGATTCTTCTGACTGATAATATAACCGTCATAAGAATGGGCTGCATGTAACCGCAAATTAAAATGAATGATAAAACAATAGCAAAAATAATGGTTAAGATGACTATATTATATCGGATATACAGATAGCACATCGGTCGCATAGAGTACGCGAAAGCCTGTGTTTAAACAAGCCCTTTACACAAGGCACTAAACGCTGACTAAGCAGCGTTCGTGTTTCATAAAGAATACTTAAAACGTTTTTTATTAGCGTACTAACTGCCAAATAGCCACTTGTCCTGACGTACTTTGAGTCATCAATTGATTGCCTTGCACTTGCAGGTTTGTTAGCGAGCCTTTGGTCTGCACACGGCTCACGATATCGCCAGTCGCTGGAGCAAACAGATGTACCACACCATCAAAATCACCAACCGCAATATAGTTACCAATCATCACAGGGTTGGTTAAGTCACGATACGCCAATGCGTCACTTTCCCACAACGTCTCACCGTTATTGCGATCATAAGCAACCACTTTGCCATCCAAGCTAGTCGCAATCACTTGCTGAGGATTGACGGCTAGTGCTTTTAGGCTGGCAAGCTCATTGACGAACATAACTTGACGCGAAGCCAAATCAATCCCTAGCAACTGCCCACTATAACTGATGGCAAATAATTGATCGTTATCTACGATAGGCATGCCGTCCACATCGCTCATGCGTTCCACTTCACTACTACCAGCACCGATACCGACACGTCTTGACCATTGCGGCAGTCCATTATCAATGGTAATTGCGTGCAAGCGACCATCCGCAGTAGCGAGCAAGGCAGTTTCGTTGTTTAGCAATGTGGGGGCTGCACTACCACGAACACTGATCGCAGGCACTTGCGTTGCAAATTGCCATACTGATTGACCCGTTTGCAGTGACAAACCATGCAAAAATCCATCATTGGCTGATAGTATGACGCGATTATTGCTAATCAGTGCAGGAGACAAGACGGTCCCCGATAACTGTTGTTGCCAGCGTTTGGCGCCAGTCGCGCTATCAAAGGCCATTACTTGACCATTACGAGTACTCACAACCGCTGTCTGACTTAATGCATCCAACGCCACGCCGCCGGTGATTTGGTCTCCGACATTGATAGACCATACACGCTCGCCCGCTCGATTAAAACCTGTTAGCTCACCACCACGTGATGCCGTCACGATTTGCCCATTGGCATAACCCACTTGTAGATTTAGTGGGTCTTTTTTACTGGCTTTTTTGTTGCCAACATCTGTGCTGAACACTGGCTGTAGCACATTGATTGGCTGCGCAATTTGTACCAATTTTACAGGATCATTAACCACTGGCTTGATACCGCGGTTGCACCCCACCACTGCAGTGCTCATTACAGCCAGTACTGCCACATGCATGACTGTCTTTTTGACGCTCTTAACACTGAACAGGGGATTTAACACTTTGCTTGCGCGAATAGATTGAGTCATTAGATGTTCTCACTACAAATGAATTATTATTAATTGGTACATTGGCCAACAGTGGATTGATAATCATAAAATCCGATCAAAAAACATGCAAACAATAGTCATCGCTTCATATCATCTTACTGAGCAGTCTCAGCGTCGACCGTTTCTGAGTTTTCGATAACCATTGGCTGCTCAGGAGTGGCGGCTTCTTGAACCAGACTTGCTTGCTGAGCGATTGGCTCAGGAGTGAGTCCTAAGCTCTCCATCTTCAACGCCAATACGGCTCGCGTTTCTTGACGACTGCGCAGTAATTCCCAAGCGTTGTTGTAGGACTTAATCGCTGAGTCTTTATTGTCTTGTGCCAAATAAATATCACCCAGCAGTTCTTGTTGACTGGCCTCGAAAGAGCTTGGCATATCATTGTTGGCCTCTGACAAGGCTGCATCTGCATCGCCTGTCGCCAGCAACGTTTTGGCATAACGCAGCTGAGTGATTGCCTTTAGACCTGCATCACCCAGATCGATTGCCAGCGCTTGCTTGAATGTCTCAGCTGCCGCAGCAAAGTCATCATTATCGACCTGTTGACGAGCTTTTATCATCAGTGCTTGCCATGCGTAGACTGAGTCACCATGCGTGCTGACCAGTGCATCAATATCTTTGTCTAACTCTGTGCGGCTTTGTACCAACGCGTCTTGTGCATCTGCTTCTAGATCTGGGTTTTGCGATGCCAAGCTCACTTCTTCATTCAATCGTTGAATATCTGCATATTGATCGGCGGCAACAGTATCTACTCGCGCATGGTTATTCTGCCAGTATGTCCAGCCAAAATAAGCAGCCAACGCCAGCAAAATCGCAGTGACAATATAGCCACCATACTGCTTCAATGATTGTATGGAGTTATCTGTATTTGGCGAATTGGGTGTCAGAGCCATATATATTTACCTGATAAAATGTACGTTAATTACTGCTACTAACCTTAAAGCTGCGGCGTTACAAGACCATTAATGACGAGAAAAGTTGTCTTCACTTAAGAGCCAATCTTGTGCTACCGTCTGCTGCTCACCTGTCTGCATGTCTTTAACACTGATCGTGTTGTCATCCAGCTCTTGCTGAGCGATGATGACAGTCAATGCTGCACCTGACTTGTCCGCCTTTTTCATTTGCGCTTTCAGACTTGTCGCACTTGCCATCTTCACTCGTACATCTGGACGACTATAACGTAAGTTTTGCGCATAACTGACGCCTGCGCTATAAACGTCAGGATGCGCCACAACGAAGACATCACAAGCTGGTATATCACCAATCGGCGACACGGCCTCCATAAGTAATAATAAGCGCTCAAGCCCCATCGCAAAACCAACCGCAGGTTCAGATTTTACAGGCTTTTTATCTAATTGATCATCGTTTTTGCCGACGGATTTTAATTGCCCGACCAGACCATCATAACGACCGCCAGCACAGACTGTGGCTTGGCTACCAAGCTTGTCCGTCACCCATTCAAATACTGTCTTATTGTAGTAATCGAGTCCACGTACCAGATGTGGATTGATCTCAAATTTGATACCAAGCGCCGTCAGATAGGCTTGCACTTGTTCAAAATGCGTCACACTCTCTGTGTCCAAGAAATCAGCAAGCTTTGGCGCATCAGCCAACACTGCTTGCGTACTCGCCTCTTTGCTATCCAAAATACGTAGCGGATTGGTGGTCAGACGGCGTTTGCTGTCTTCGTCCAACTGATCTTTTTTGTCTGTCAAATAGGCAACGAGCGCTTCACGATAAGCATAGCGCTCATCGATCTCACCTAAGCTATTGAGCTCAAGACGCATCTCATCGTTTAGCCCCAACTCTTTCCACATCAGATGCGTCATCGCAATCAGCTCAGCATCCGCGTCTGGTAGCGCACTACCGAAGCTTTCAACACCCAATTGATGAAATTGACGGTAACGGCCTTTTTGTGGGCGCTCATAACGAAACATTGGGCCAATATACCAAAGCTTTGGTGTATCACCGCGCAATAAATTATGCTCAATAACCGCACGTACCGCCCCTGCTGTACCTTCAGGACGTAAAGTTAATGGCGTGGGTGGCTCAGACTTGTCCGTGAAGCTATACATCTCTTTTTCGACGATGTCTGTGGCCCCGCCAATCGCACGGGCAAAGAGATCCGTTTGTTCAACGATTGGCAGGCGAATATGCTCATAACCATATCTACCAAGCACATCAGCCAATATCGCTTCTAAATGCAGCCATTTTGCTGACTGTTCAGGCAAAATATCATTGAACCCTTTAATAGCCTTGATCATGGTAAGCTTATATCCTTAAAATTTAACAGTGATGTCTATTATCATTATTTACGTGGTCAAATGAGCGCGATCGCTGCTCTATTTTTTGGCGATGTAGCCAAACGTATATATCCACCCTACAACTTATTTGACGCGTATGATCTCGTTCTCGCGTTTTTTAGCCAAAACTTCTGCATGAGCGCGCACCATGCCCTCTATTTCATCGACCAAATTTTCTGTGTCAATAAGATGGCTTTTTTCGCCCATACGATATACCAAGGATCTTGGCGCAGCACCCACGATCCCGATATCCGCTTCTTTGGCCTCTCCTGGGCCATTTACTTTACAGCCAATCACGGAAAGATCCATCGGCTCACGGATATCCTCTAAGCGTGACTCTAGCGCCGTCATCACTTTAATCACGTCAAACTCTTGACGAGAGCAGCTTGGGCAAGCGATAAAATTAACACCGTTCGAACGTATGTTGAGCGATTTTAAAATATCAAAGCCAATTTTGATCTCTTCTTCAGGCTCAGCCGCTAACGAGATACGAATCGTATCGCCAATACCATCTAGCAATAACCCGCCAAGAGCGATGGCAGATTTTACAGCGCCTGTACGGTAGACACCCGCTTCGGTCACGCCCAGATGTAATGGATTGTCAATCTGCGCCGATAGCAGACGGTAAGCGTCCAAGGTCAAAAACACATTACTGGCTTTGACAGACACTTTATACTGATCAAAATTTAATCGTTCCAAAATATCGATGTGACGCATTGCAGATTCAAGCATGGCTTCGCCAGTTGGCTCAGTATATTTACGCTGAATTTCTTTTTCTAAAGAGCCGGCATTGACGCCAATGCGAATCGGAATATTATGATGTCTAGCACAAGCAACCACTTCACGCACTTTGGCATCGCTGCCAATGTTACCAGGATTAATACGCAAACAATCCGCACCCGCCTCAGCCACTGCTAATGCAATTTTATGGTCAAAATGCACATCTGCAATCAACGGCACGCTCACAAGTTTACGAATCTCGCCAAAAGCTTTTACTGTGTCCATCGTTGGCGTCGAGACACGCATCAAATCAGCACCTGCTTCGACGCAGCGCTTGATTTGCGCGACTGTGGCTGCCACGTCACACGTATCAGTGTTGGTCATACTCTGTACGCTAATTGGTGCATCACCACCGATCGCAACATCGCCGACATAGATTTTTTTGGTCAGACGGCGGTTAATAGGCGATGGCATTGACATAGATAAATCCTTGAATCAAAAATAGAAAAACCATAGGCTTAGATACAAACACGAGAATACAAAAACACTCTCATACGACTGAGCACTTCAGTAACAACGCATCATGACGCTTTGATGTGTCAATAACAACTATGGTGTCAACTCAAAATCGGCTTGCTTGTCAGTGGCATAAGCATCCAAATCAACGGATTCTTGATTGAGCATCAAGCTGAGATTGTCGATATTATCAATTTGCACGCTAAATGGCGGGGTACCTGATAGATCATAGCTACCAGCCGTCTGCGCACCACTGATAAGGGTATTGCCCGAGGCATCCGTGATCGTCACCACCGCATCATCGGTCAGATTGACATTTAAAAAAGCCGTCTCTGTACTGGCATCACCTAAGTTTAAGGCGGATCCGGAGGCACCGACACTGTCTGTATCATTACTAATCGCAGCGCCTTGGGCTTGCTCTATAGCAGAGATGTCTTCGACAGTAGAAACAGGCTCTTGATTGTTTTCCTTACTCGCGTTACTGACCATACGGAATAAAAATACGGCCAAAATAATCAATGCAATCACACCAATAATTAATAATGGATTAAAACGAATGCGACTGTTTGTGTCGCGCTGTAGTGTGCCCATGGGCTGCAATGGCGTGTCGATATTATTGACTGATTTGGCTTTGAGCTCATTAGGATAAGCAGCATCAAAACTATTGGCGATTTTGGCAGAATCTAAACCCAAGTATTTGGCATAGTTAATAGCAAAGCCACGAGCGAAAGCCGCTTGTGGTAGTTCAGCAAAATTTTCGTTCTCTAGCGCTTCTAGATGACGTTTTAAAATAAATAACTCGGCGGCCGCCTCATCTAAACTGACTTGCTTAGTTTTACGGGCTTGCTGCAACATGGCACCAAATGATCCCTGAGCGTTAGATTGAGTGTTTGATGATGGGGTGGTCATTTCCATGGTGCCTCTGGATTATTAAGCCAAGTCTTAAGTTGTTTTGCTTCGTCGCTCAGTGGATAAGCGGATAAAAGCTGCTGAGCCAATTGTTGGCGTGTCGTCATATCGCCTTGTGCGGCAGCAAGCTTGATACCTTGTAAGAGTAGACGCGGGCTAATACCCTGCCCTTGTACCAATATCAGTGTCTCGTCATACAGCCTTTGAGCCTGAGGTACACGCTGTTGCTCAAGCAATAAATCTACCAGCTCAATATGAGCAATGATGCTGTTGCGATTGCCATCGAGCGCTCGCAAAAACGCCTTAGCAGCTGCGCTATTGTCACCCAACTGTAGGTAGGTACGACCCAAATTCTCTAGCGCACCGATACGACCTTCGTAACCGAGTGATGCGCCTGCAATCTCAAACTGCTCTGCCGCCTCACGATAGCGGTTCATCTGTGATAGATAGACGCCATAATTATTGTGCGCTTGCACAAAATCTTTGTCCAGTGCGATGGCTTTTTTGAAGTACTGGTCGGCTTTGGCAAGGTTGATGCGACTGCCTTCTTGCTGTAGCAAAACGCCCATCATATCATAGGCTGGCGCGTAACGGCTATCTGCAGCAAAGGCTTTTTCGAGTTGACGCTGGGCTGTATCGAGCTCATTTTTACGAATATACTGCGCGGCAAGTGAGGTGCGCACACGAGCGATTTCTTGCTGATCTAAATTGCGGTCACCGCTGGGCCTCGTGGATGTCTGATAAGGCGCGATGCCTGACAAGTCATTGTTAGGTGTACTCTGACAACCACTCAGCAATGCGCCTACTAGCGTGATTGCAAGAAGTACAGGTTTCGGTGCAGCCGTCTGCTTATAACGGTTGAAAAATGATTTTTGATACGTAAACTGACAAGAATTTTTAGAAGTCATCATAGCCGCCATCATAAAACTGTGATTCAATGCGTTCGATCTTCGAGGCATCAGTTTAATAGATTTAGCCCCTATAAGTACAATTTAGTTGTGATTAATTGCAATGTTATTCAATCTTTGTCGTTATTGATACATTTTCATTACCGTTGCGACAGATAAAAGACAGCTAAGCTTTTATGCCAAGCAGACAATTAGCGTGTCGTACAAGTAGATTATGAAACGCTTTCACGATCTTTGATGCTTTGTTGCCATGCAGCCGAGCGTCTGGTACGGTCAGCCACTTGTCCGACCAATTGACCACAAGCGGCATCGATATCATCACCGCGCGTTTGGCGAATGGTACACACAAAGCCTGCTTCACTCAATATATTACTAAACGCATGAATACGATTATTGCTTGATTTGTCATACGGCGCATGCGGGAACGGGTTAAACGGAATCAGGTTGATTTTGCTTGGTAGATCGTCTAGTAACGCCACTAACTGCTTGGCATGCTCATTGCTATCATTGACGCCATCCAGCATCACATACTCAATCGTGACGTGCTTTTTATGACGTGGATTGACATCATAGACATAATTTTTTGCCGCAGCGATAAGCTCATCTAACGGATACTTTTTATTAATAGGCACAAGCTCATCGCGCAGCTCATCATTTGGCGCGTGTAGCGAGATGGCTAGTGCCACATCGATGTCTTGCGCCAACTGATACATTTTTGGCACCACCCCTGAGGTAGATAAAGTCACACGGCGTTTTGATAAGCCATAAGCATGATCGCTTAGCATCACCTCCATCGAACCCACCACAGGCTTATAATTCAGTAACGGCTCGCCCATCCCCATCATCACAACATTGGTGACGTTATTTTCCCACAAACTATGATCGACGTGCTCTAAGCTTTCATCTTCGTCCGTCATATAAGAAGCATTGGCCACCCACAGCTGTCCAATGATCTCAGCGGCGCTCAAATCACGCTCAAACCCCTGCTTGCCTGTACTACAAAAACTACAATCGAGTGCGCAGCCAACTTGTGAGGACACGCATAGTGTTTTGCGGCCATTGAGTTTGCTGTCATCAGCTGGAATCAATACCGTCTCAACCAGTGAACCGCCCGTTACCTCAAACACCCACTTACGCGTACCATCATCGCTGTATTGACGATGGATAACCTTTGGCGGTACCACACAAGCATTGAGCGACAATTTATCACGCAATGATTTACTTAGATTGGTCATCTTCTCAAAGTCTGTCACCCCATGCTGATAGATCCACTTCATGACTTGAGTCGCACGAAACGGCTTTTCGCCGATACTTTTGAAGTAATCAGACAGCTGTGCTTGAGTCATGCCCAACAGATTGGTCTTGGCATACGCCTCATCCACCAGCCTAATGCTATCAGTAAGCTTGGTAGGGATGTGCTGGGTTGGTGCTTGAACAGTTGACATAATAGGTAACCTTTTTGCGTGCGCTCAAATAAGCGCGGCAATTATTGATATGAGCGTTGCCATACATACGTATGGCATGAATGCATGAGCAATCCGTTATAAGCGCATTTTTGGTATATTGCACAAAAACATGCTGATAAGGGATTGATAACGCTAGTTAAAACCAATAATGAGGGAATCTTTTCATAATTTCAATCTAGATTGCCTTATTATAATCGACATTGACTGTTATCAAATAATTAAAACGGCCTATACCCATAAGATATAAGCCGTCCTGCAAAAGCAATTATGAGCAATCAGTATGCTAATAATCGCTGCTATTAATAACTATTGTTATTAACGCTTACGTGCACATACTTCGTTATCGCTAAAGAAGTAGCTGATTTCACGTGCCGCTGATTCAGCTGAATCTGAGCCATGTACCGCATTTTCGTCGATGCTGCTCGCAAAATCAGCACGGATAGTGCCTTCAGCCGCTTCTTTTGGGTTAGTTGCACCCATGATTTCACGATGTTTAGCGATTGCGTTTTCGCCCTCTAGTACTGATACCAATACTGGACCTGACATCATGAACGATTTTAGATCATTGTAAAATGGACGCTCAGCGTGCTCAGCGTAGAAACCGCCTGCTTTTTCATCATCAAGTTGTAGCATTTTAGCTGCAACGATTTTTAGACCCGCGTCTTCAAAGCGGCTGTAGATAGCGCCGATGTGGTTGCCAGCAACTGCGTCAGGTTTGATGATAGATAAAGTACGTTCGTTAGCCATGAAAAGCTCCTAATAAATAATAAACTCGGTAAAAGTCAAAGGGTTAATGCTTTGTTTTGTCTTTGGCCGCAATGTTGGATATGGACTGATTTGACCAACTCATGATTCATCAAATCAAAAACCTGAGCGCCAACATAGGATTGCTGCCTATTATAATGATTAAGACTATAAATGATAGGGTTAATTTATGACTATAACTTGTATAGAAGCAAATTTAGTCAGCATCAATGATAAGTCGTACTACAAGCTTTAATAAGAATAAAAACCCCAATGCTTAGCACTGAGGTTTTTTTATTGATACTACAGACTACTGCATCACAGTAGCCTTAAAAACTACGCATCGTATGGATCACGCAACACGATAGTCTCTTCACGATCAGGGCCCGTTGAGATGATGTCAACTGGGCAACCGATCAAATCTTCGATACGTTTGATATATTTTTTCGCATTTTCTGGTAAGTCGTCATAATTAGTAATACCGACGGTTGACTCACTCCAGCCTTGCATGGTTTCGTACTTAGGCGTTACTGACTCATAGAATTCAGCATCATGTGCGCCGGCACACTCAGTCTCAGGCAGGTTGTAGCCCACACCAATGAGCAATTCTTCAAGACCATCTAGTACGTCAAGCTTGGTCAAGCAAATACCTGACATAGAGTTCAGTACCACTGCACGGCGTAATGCCTCAGCATCAAACCAGCCACAGCGACGCGCACGACCAGTCGTCGCACCAAACTCGTGACCGACTTTGGCTAAGTGAGCACCAACATCATCGAACAATTCGGTTGGGAATGGACCACTACCAACACGCGTGGTATAAGCCTTGGTGATGCCCAATACATAATCTAAGTACAATGGACCGATACCTGTCCCCGTTGACACGCCACCAGCGGTTACGCTTGAGCTGGTCACAAACGGATAAGTACCATGATCGATGTCAAGTAGCGTGCCTTGCGCACCTTCAAACATTAGGTTTTTGCCAGCCAGACGCAATTGGTTAAGGTCTTCGGTGACATCAGTAACCATGCCATTAATCTCATCGCGCCACTCTTGGCAGAGCTTGTACGTCTCATCAAAGTCAATCGCGTCAACTTTATAGTACTCAGTTAATTGAAAGTTGTGATACTCAATCAAGTTACGTAGCTTTTCTTCTAGATCTTCACGGAACAAATCAGCAAGCTTGATCGCACGGCGTGCGACTTTGTCTTCGTAGGCAGGACCAATGCCGCGACCTGTTGTACCGATTTTGCCGCTGCCACGCTTGGCTTCACGCGCTTGGTCAAGTGCTACGTGATAAGGCATGATAAGTGGACAGTTGGGAGAGATACGTAGACGCTCACGTACTGGTACGTTGTTGTCTTCTAACTCTTTCATCTCTTTTAGTAGTGCGTCAGGTGCTAACACCACGCCATTACCGATAAAGCAAGTGACGCCTTCACGCAAGATACCTGATGGAATCAAATGCAAGACCGTGGTTTTGCCATCGACAACCAACGTGTGACCAGCATTATGACCGCCTTGGAAGCGGGCTACTGCTGAGGCTTTTTCGGTAAGTAAATCAACGATTTTACCCTTACCTTCGTCGCCCCATTGGCTACCCAAGACTACAACATTCTTACCCATGATCAATCCTTACCTTTATGTATTGAGGTGTGTGCAATAACAGTTGAAAAACTAAAATGATTTTATTGACTGTATCTTTTTATCTAACGAACAACATAGCGTTTTAATAACTGGTGCTTGATGCGCGTGTGTTTCACAAATGACTCATTAAACCGTTTGCAGTTGCCATTGATTATCAGCAAAAACCAAGCGATGAGTGACATCATTTGGGCTGTCTTGTGCGTCGAGCGGCATGGTAACGCGATAGCCTTGCTGACGTAGACTCTCAACTTGTTGTAAGAGTGTCTGCATCTCATCTTCATTGGCATTATTTATAGCAGCAAAGTCAACTAGTACTGTGGTTGGTGCATCAAGCTGCGTATGCGCCAGCAAGCGGCTGACATCCATACTAAAGCCTGTGGCCGCGCGTAGTGTTTGCGTCTGGCTTTGCATGCCATCAAAACGACCCCCACGTACCAAGGGCTGCGTCTCACTATTGATATAGCCGTTGAACACAATACCTGTGTGATAATGATAGCCTGATAGTTCTGTCACATCGATACTGACTGGGCACTGCCATTGCGTTTCTAAATATGACTTTAGACGCTGTAACTCATCGACAGCCGCTACGATTTGATCGTCTTGCTGCGCGGTATTTGATAATTTGGTCAGTAGATTTGCAATATCGTGACCAAAGCGTGCCAACACATAAAAATCATCGCCCATTGGCAAGTCTCGGCAGACGCGCTTTAGTTCTGGTAGGTTTTTATTGGCGTATAAGTACATCAGCTGCTCAGTAGCAACCTCTGGCAACTCAGCCAATTCGGCTAAGCGCTTAAAGATTGCCACATGACCCAAATCAATATGGAGAGCGGCACTGATGTTTAAGTTATTGACCATCGTAAATAGCACATCTATTAGCTCAATATCTGCTGCCAATGATGCACAGCCAAATATCTCAGCGCCCAGCTGTAACGGGGTTCGTGAGCCAAATAAACCTGATGGCAAGGTATGAATCACATCACCCACATAGCAATAGCGTGCAATGCCCATCCCCCCATGATGCGCATCAATACGCAATATCTGCGGGGTAATATCTGCACGTACACCCATCAAACGACCAGTCAGCTGATCGATAATCTTAAAGGTTTGGCGCTTAAGATCTTCAGATGCATCACTTAGCAAAGATTCAGTAAATTCAATCATCGGCGGGCAAACCAGCTGATAACCATGCGTGATTAGCTGCTCAATCAGTTGATGCCTAAGCACCTCTTGCTTATGAGCATCTTCAAACAAGACATCAACCACACCATCAGGCAACAACCAACTATTGGCAACGTCGCTGCCAAAATTGCTCAAATAAGGCATACCATTAGAGGCAGTGCTGCTCTTAGCAGACTGAGTCGTTTCATTTGTAGAATTTCGCTGGGCAGGTTTTGCAGAATCAGAACTAACAGACACAATAAATCCTTGTTTGGCGTATCGCTGACCAAAAACGCGGTAATGAGGCGGTACTCAAAGGTTGTTTTACCAAGTATTGACGCCATGGGTGTTTATTTTTAACGCGCAACATCATTGACCCAATTATTTATCAACAAACCAGGTAACCGCTAAAGGGTAAATAATAAGTATAATTTGGAATGATAAGACGAGTATCTTTATGCGCTAAAAAATTGCGACAAATAATCAAGGCACTTTATGCTTTAGTTTAGCATAGCACTCAAGGTTCGCCTAGTGACAATTAGCCACAATCGCCATCTAATTCATGTCTGCCTACAGCTTATTAGCGCGGTCAATGCAGTAACTAATGAGCCCTTATTTGTCTCAGTATTCGGTGGATTCTACTAGCGTTTATTTTTTGTTATATAGAGGTTGATGAGTACCCTAACAGCAGGGTTTTTGGCACATACTCGTGGTACACTAACCCATATTTTTATCTCGGAAGCCTTATGTCATCTGATTACCACCCAAATCCTGCCATCAACCAGACCAATGTCTTAGGTACAGCGCTTGCCAGCTGCTGCTTTGATCCCATTACTGGCTATTATCGTAACGGCTTTTGTCATACGGGCAATCATGATGTCGGTCAACATACCGTGTGTGCCAAGATGACCAGTGAGTTTTTAAACTTCTCAGCCAGTCGTGGCAATGACCTTATCACCCCTTTGCCTGAATACAATTTTGCGGGTCTCAAGCCTGGTGACTACTGGTGTATCTGCGCACTACGCTGGGTTGAAGCGCTAGACTTTGATATTGCACCTCAGATTAAGTTAGAAGCTTGTCATGAGAGCCTCTTGGCACTGGTAGACATCGACACACTAAAAAGCTATGCGCTGTAAAAGGTGGCTCGTAGCTAAAAACAATAAAGAGTAGTAGCTGCGCTTAAAACCCGTTTAGGTTATTGCAGTTTTTATGATATGACAGGAGGGTGTATGGAAAACGACAATAACCAATTAATCAAAAAAACGGCTCATATTACCCCCAACTCCAACATGAGTCATGTCTATGCCACAATGAATGACAAGCATCTCTATTTAGATGATGATGACAGCTATATCTATGGCGACGTTGATGCCACAACTGAGGACACTATTGAGACCATGACGGTCTATGATCCTGATTCTGAGCGCTACGAAGACATTGATTCATCAAGTAAAGATGAGGTGGTTAATTGCTACGCTTACTCGCGTAAAACCGGCGAACGTCTAGATAAAGTGGCACTTACCGATGTGAGCCGTGCTCTTAGCAATAACGGTCAATTTATTTGGCTCGGTCTCTACGACCCAAGCCTAGAAACCATGGTAAAAGTCAAAGACGCTTTTGATCTGCATGAGTTGGCGGTTGAAGATGCGTTTGCCGATCACCAGCGTGCCAAGGTCGAAAACTATGACAATGATATGGTCTTTGTGGTGCTACGTACCGCCAAGCTCGAAGACAATGTCATTCGTTATGGTACGACTGCGATATTTATGGGCAAAAACTATCTGATTACGATTCGTAATGGTCCATCAAACTCTTATGCCCCTGTACGCGAGCACTGTCACCGCCGCCCCGAAAAGCTGCGTATGGGCCCTATTTTTGTGCTACACGCCATACTTGATTTTATCGTTGATAACTATATGCCAATCACCGATCGATTGGGTCGATATTTGCGGGAGCAAGAGCGCTATGTCTTTACCTATGAGTTCGATAAAGGCACATTAAAAAACCTATATCAGCTCAAGTCACAGCTGGTACATATGCGTGCCATTATCTTACCTGTGCAAGATATCTGTAGCTTTTTTATCAATCATAAAAAGAGCGAAATGGTCTCTGGCTTCTCTCAAGCAGCCAAGCCATATTTCCGTGATGTCAATGATCACCTCTTGCACTCATTGGATGCCATTAACGGTCTGAATGAGATGCTAAGTGTGGTCATGAATACCTATATGGCCATGGTCAATATGGGACAGAACGAAGTCGTTCGTAAACTTGCCGCCTGGGCGGGTATCCTTGCCGTCCCAACCGCTATCGCTGGCATTTATGGAATGAACTTTGATTTTATGCCAGAGCTGCATTGGAAACACGCTTACTTCGTTATTATGATTATCATCATCGCGTTGTGTAGCTTCTTGTATTACAACTTTAAGAAACTCAAATGGTTGTGATAACTCATTCATACATAAAAAAAGGCTACCAGTGGTAGCCCTTTTTTGTGCTGATTGTGCCTTATTACTCACGGCGGTGCTTGGTATGGCTGTCTGGAGCTTGCGCATTGTCAGGCAGCATGGCATTGACCGTTAAATTTGCATACTGTCTATCAAGATTGTCCTCTGGACGACCAAAGGTTTTTGCCGTCCAAGTCAATATGACAATAGCACCACTCAATAGCATGATTGCCACAGAGATCGTTGCCAATAGCCATAGATGAAAATAATCTGACACTGCCTGCACATCAACGACCAGATGTCGCGACAATGCGGTGATGGCGATAAATATCAAAAACTGTACGGGCAATCGATGGGTTTTAAAATAAATCCCTATCATAGCGAGTAGCTCAAGATAAATGAACAGCATCAAAATATCTTTTAGATCCGCTGAGCCTTTTTGGACAATATAAATGAACTCTTTACCTGCCGTCCAGACCACCACCACACTGATTAAAAATAAAATAACGTAATGACAGACATCGACAAACTCTCTACCAATACCTTGTAGTCGCTCATGAATACCTACGTCTTTTTTAGCCATTTTTAGATCCTATCAACGAAGAGGTGGTTGATTTGCCTGACTCTATCAATCAGGCCCCTTTATCTATCGGCAATCAGCACTCACATGACTATCTTTTTAGTTAATACCCAAACCTGCTGATTTTTCAGCCGCATCGACTGTCTGGCGAATAAGCGTGTTGATGGTCATTGGGCCGACACCGCCTGGCACTGGTGTATACGCGCTAGCAATGTTTTCCATGCCTTGCATTTCGATATCGCCAACACCGCCATTGTCGGTGGGATGAAAACCTGCATCAACGACTACTGCGCCTGATTTGATCCACGCGGCTTTGATCAGCTCAGGCACACCCACAGCACCAACTACAATATCGGCACGCTTAATATGAGACTCTAAGTCTTGCGTTCTTGAATGACAGATAGTCACCGTACAGTTCGCATTCAATAGCATCATCGCCATTGGTTTACCCAAAATGGTGCTACGCCCGACTACGACCGCCTCTTTACCCGAAAGCTCAATATTGTAATGCTCTAATAGGTGCATAATGCCCTGCGGTGTGCAAGAGCCATAAGCGGGCTGCTGCATCGCCATACGACCAAAGCCAAGACACGTCACGCCATCGACATCTTTTGCCAAGTCGATCTGTTCAAAGCACGCACGCTCATCGATATGCTCAGGGACGGGATGCTGTAGCAAAATGCCATGCACATCTGGATTGCTGTTCAATTCATCTATCTTGGCCATGAGCTGCTCTGTGGTGGTAGCACTTGGCATCTCAACGCGTATCGAGTCCATACCAACACGGCGACAGGCGTTGCCTTTCATACGGACATAAGTGGCAGAGGCTGGATCATCACCAACCAATATCGTTGCAAGGCTTGGGGTGCGCCCAGTCTTATCCTTGATCGTATCCACGCGCGCGCGTAGATCCTGTTCTATTTGTTTGGCAAGTGCTTTGCCGTCCAAAACGGTAGCAGACTCTTGGGCAATAGACATAGTAACTCCAATAGAGGGTACGATATAAAAAATAAAGACAGCGCGCGCAAGTACTTTGCATGCCTGTCTTTTGCTTCGTCAACCTTTGACTAATAATAATATTGTACCTGTGTACGCGGCAAAATCCTAGCGTAAGATAAAGCCAAAATATTGATACGCTTTTTAATAAGTGACTGGCAAGAGAAGAGGTATTTGTAGATAGCTCTCTTACCGTCTTTAAAAAAACAACACGGCTATCGCTACCCTTTTTAGAGCACTCTTTCTTAAAATAGATAACCCAAACGCGAATTTTCTAATAAATATTGGTTTGAGTCATCATCGACAGTAAGCAGTTGTTTACGTGCTAATTTTGTTAAAATAGCGTAGAATAGGCGCTCTATTTTTTTACATTGAGAAATGTAACCCACCGACTCAAGGAGCTTCAGATGAAAGATGAAAAATTGCAAAAAGCGCTAGCCCGTATGGGGCTAGGTTCACGCCGTCAGATGGAAGAAGTCATTAGATCAGGCCGCGTGTCTGTCAATAATGCGCCTGCAACCATTGGTGATCGCGTGCAGCAAGGTGATGAGATTCGAGTTGATGGTCGTCAGATCAAATACACCGCCGAAAATGAGAAGCGTCGCCGAGTGATCGCTTATTATAAGCCTGAAGGTGAAGTCTGCTCAGCAAAAGACCCAGAAGGTCGTCCTACTGTGTTTGAGCGTTTGCCAAAACTGACTCATGACCGCTGGGTGATGGTTGGCCGCCTAGATATCAACTCAACTGGTCTATTGTTATTTACCAATGACGGTGAAATGGCGCATCGCTTGATGCACCCATCAAGTGAAGTCACACGTGAATATGCGGTACGTGTCTTGGGTGAGGTCACCCCTGATATCGCTCGCAACTTGACCGCTGGTGTCATGCTAGAAGATGGAATGGCACAGTTTGACGATATCAAAGAAGGCGGCGGCGAAGGCGTTAACAAGTGGTATCACGTCCAGCTCAAAGAAGGTCGTAACCGCGAAGTACGTCGTTTATTCGAGTCTCAAGGTCTAAAAGTCAGTCGTCTACTACGTACACGTTATGGCACGATTTCTTTGCCAAAAGAATTGCGTACTGGTCGTTTCTTAGAGCTTGATAAAAAAGAGATCAATACGTTAACAGATTTGGTAAGCTTACGCCCACGCTACGGTACAGGTCTACACGGCGCTGCCAAAGAGAAGCAAGAGCGTATCAAAAATAAGCCGCTTAAGGCACGTCGCATAGATACGCGTAGCGACAACCGTAAAAGCAGCGCAAAGCCTAAAAGTAGCGCCAGCCCTGCAAGTCGCGGGACACGCAACACCCGTGATCGCAATAACAAACGCTAATTCACGCTACCCTTAAGAGTCTTATAGTCTCAGACTCATTATAAAAAGCGGCCAAAGATTATAAATCTTTGGCCGCTTTTTATGTCCGACTTTTATATCCAGTATAAAAACTGAGTGTTGCCTTCTACTGATCATGACTGTCGATATAACGATCCATCACGCGCAGGTCCTGTAGATGCTGTCCTTCTATTTGTGCCAGCAATCCATCCAAACGCTGCTCGATATTGTCTAGCATTTTTTGCAATAAGGCATCGGCTTCAAGTTTTTTCTCATCACGCACACCATTGTCATTGGTATTGAAGCTTATGAAATGATGATGACTGGCTAGCATGTCAGGGAGTCTGGTTTGCAGCATTTTATTCAATAAAAACTGTTGTTCTGTCACCGCTGGCGTTTGGTTTTGCGTATGTATGGCATGCTGATAGGCTTGGTAGCTACTCACTTTTTTATCTATCCGTTGTAATTGCCGTAGCTGCTCATCTGATAAGCTTTTTAAGTGACTTTGGTTTACATTAAGCTGCTGCCAATTTAGCACAGACAATGACAGCGGCGCCCTATCATCTTGATAAGTGAGTACACCTGGGGTAATGCCAACTGCCTTGTGTAGCGCATACCAAGCTTTTTTACCCAAATAAAAGGTCGTGACGGTTGTGACGATGCCGACACCTATTAATATACTCATGACTGCTCGCTACTCATCATTCAACCCTACGTATTGTGCCGCGTTGGCACACACCGCTTGATGTCATCTATTGCTCAATTTTCACATCAGTATTATTGGTATTAGAGATTTTGTTGACGGCATTATGGGTAGCAGCGCTGTTTGATGTCGGTGCTTCGATAGCCTGTGTATTCTCATTGAGACGATCCAATGGCTGCATTGTTGACTCTGCATTTGGATGATCAAAACGCACCTGCAGATAACGATTGGTCGCGAGCAGCTTTTGCCCATCTTCGTGGTATGAGGCATTGAGTAAGTCATCAAACTGTGTGTTGATCGTCTTAAGTACTTCTAACAATGCTTGTTTACCAGTGACATCTGAATGCTTGATTTTGGTCGTATCGGCACGCGCCCCATCTGTCACATCCAAATCATGCAAGCGGCGATAGTCTGCCACGGCTTGCGGGATGTGCTTATCCATCAAATTTTGGATCATGATATAGGTTTCATTGATGGTGTCTTTATCGTCTATTTTGCCGTCATTATTGGTATCGCCATAAATCAAGCGGAGTTTTTTGCCTTTTCGATTGATTTGCTCAAGTGCAATTTTGACATCAGCTGGCAAGCTTTTCTCTGGTATATAGCCCAGTTGCGGCATGGCAGTATATTCCAGCATTTTGGGTGCCGTAACTTTTTTGATACCGAGATACCCCAGATATAACCCAGCGGCTGGTAGCACTCCGTATAGTACAAACATCACTAGCATGGCAGTCACTTGGGTCATCAGAGCATCCTTCTTATTTGAGAATCGGTCTTATTGTTTGGCATTGGTTTTATTAAACAAAAAAATAAGGCTCTATTAAAGCCCTATATTGTTATACATTGAGTCTGCACTGTTTTTGGATAACCTTTTATTTTATAAAATACGCTAGCTTTGCGTGCGGCTCTTGACATAACGATGGGTTGAGGCAAGACGATTTAAAACGGTTTGATGCAGCTCATCTAATAGCTCATCAAGCTCATAATCAACTTCTAAAAACAAATCGGTCAACATATCACCTGCGGTCATTTTTCCCTGAACCATATTGTTTTTGGTGCGATGCGGACTAAAGCGCTGCAGCTGCTCGTAATGATGTAGCGCTTCTGGGATGCTCTCGGACACGAGCTTGTCAATGACAAACTGACGTTCATTATGTTGCTGCTGCTGTTGCTCGTTTAGCTCACTACTCCACTCACGATAGCGTTTTAGCTTGCCATTGATACGGTCTAATATCGCAACGGCTTCGATGGGCATGGCGTTTAGGGTGGCCTCATCAACCACATCAACAAGCTCAGTCATAATCGGACAACGTCCATGTTTGAGATACCACAAGGTATCTGGATCAAAAGGTGGTCTATTGGTCGGTTGCATTTGGGCGCGATTGGACAAATAGCGATCAGTCAGCGGGGTTGATGAGTGAATATCGTTCACTTGCGCCAATGCATCACGTATACGGTCTACCCGCTCAGGTGGCGTTAATGCAGCACGCTCGTGATTTGATTGAGTGCCGTCATTATTATGATGGATATCGACATTATCACTATCATTATCCATGTGCTGACTGGCACCTATTTCCTGCGCATTGTTGGCAGCTAGCGTTGGTAGGTCATCTTGCGCTTGCCCAAATGACTTTAGCATTCTTGTCAAACTAACGACCATGACTTGCTCTGCCCCTCGTTCGATACCTGCAATCTGTGCTCATATTGCATACCTTCATTCAATAGCGTATCTTAACAGGTTTTTGCTGACCTGCCAGTACGCAAAGTGTCAACATTCCTACCCTCCATACTTACTCTGTCAATGCTAAGCCCCGTATTATGAATACTTCCGATTATCTCTCTGGTTTTTTGCTTGGGTTATCGCTCATCATCGCCATTGGTTCTCAAAATGCCTTTGTACTCAAACAAGGCCTTAAGCGCGAGCACATATTTTTTGTTTGCCTGTTTTGCGCGGTGAGCGACGCGCTCTTGATATCAGCAGGCGTTGGTGGATTTGGTGCGGTCACCGCACGCTATCCGCATGTGATCGATATTGCAAAAATAGCAGGGGTTTTATTTTTGTTGGGTTATGGCTTACAGAGTTTGTATGCCAGTGTGCGCGTATCTCATGCGCTGACGGTCGAGGGACAAGTGGTGAGTAGCTTAAAAAAAGCGCTGCTGCTCTGCTTTGGCTTTACGTGGCTAAACCCGCACGTCTACTTAGATACATTGGTGCTCGTTGGGATGGTTTCAACTGGCGCTGCTAGCAAACTTACCTTTGCCATTGGGGCAATTAGCGCCTCATTCTTTTTCTTTTTTGCGCTCGGTTACGGTGCACGCTTACTGAGGCCGTTATTTGAAAAGCCAAAAGCATGGAACATACTCGATGCGCTGGTAGGACTACTGATGTTGTATTTGGCTTGGCATTTGTATCAAAGCTAAGAAGCGCTAGGCGTTAAATTAAGAGGCCATTATCAGCTATCTGATACGGCCTCTTAACTCAATTATTAGGATTTTAAATGCTCAATATTATAGACAGAATAAATAGCTTAGATTAAAGCAGGAAACAGCGTACGCAGACCGCTAACGATAATCTCGATAGACACGGCTGCCAATAGCATACCCATGATTCGGCTCATGATGTTAAGACCAGTATCACCGAGCAAGCGGCTGATACGTCCTGCTGCCATCAATGCCAAATAGCAGAACATACTGATTAACAGACCTGCAATGATGATGGCAGACAACTGCAATATACCTGACACTTGCGAGGAATAAATAATAACGGTAGAAATACCACCTGGTCCAATCATCATCGGTATCGCAATGGGGACCACTGCTGAGGCCATCGTCGGCGGTGCATCTTGCACGTGGTCGACATCGAAGTTCTCTTGATCAGGCTTAACAGGGTTGCCTTCACCGTTCATCATATTTAATGAAATCAAGAACACCAATATCCCACCCGCCAGTTGAAACGAACCGATAGAGATACCTAGTGCTTTTAGTAAGGTCTCACCCGCCACCGTAAAAAAACTGATGGTGATAAAAATGGTCAGACAAGCAACACGCGCAACTTTGCGTCGATTGTTCATCGAATAGCCGCGAGTCAAATCCAAGAACAACGTCAATGCGCTAAATGGATTGATCAATACCATAAAGGCTAGGATTATCTTGATAATTTCAGTATTCACTGAGCGCTCGCTTGTCTATTGATACCACTGGTGCAAAAAGATAAGGCCATCGTGCGAGTGCGACGATGACCCAATAGGCAATTCATAATAGCATTGTAACATAGGCAGATAAGCGAGTTAAATCATTAACTTTGCTCGGTTACCCTTCTATGTCATCTTGGCGAGAAATCCAGCGAATATAAAAAGCGGCGGCTCAGGTTAAGCTGAAATAATTGATGGCCTATGCACTAAAATCTAAGCCAATATCCAAAGCGGTAGTACTGTGCGTTAGGTAGCCCATCGCGATAAAATCAACCCCTGTACTGGCGGCGGCTCGTACCGTTTCAGGCGTAATACCACCGGATGCTTCAGTCTTTGCGCGACCTTTACACATAGCCACCGCTTGCGATAAGATTTCTGGCGACATATTGTCTAGCAATACCAAACTCACACCCGCCTCTAGCGCCTGCTCTAATTGCTCTAGTGTATCGACTTCAACCTCTATAGGAATCAGATGCCCAGCAAAGTTTTGCGCTTGCTCGATAGCCGTCTTTATATCACCGGCAATGGCGATATGATTGTCTTTGATTAAAATCGCATCATCCAGTCCCAAACGATGATTGCGACCGCCACCGCAGCGTACCGCGTATTTTTGTACAATACGCAGACCTGGAATAGTCTTACGCGTACAAGTAATTTGTGCCGGATATTGCGCCACGCTATCGACGATCTGGCGGGTCGCGGTCGCAATACCGCTAAGATGCGTCATGAAGTTTAATGCTGTACGTTCTGCTGTGAGCAGATGGCGTGCATTACCTTTTACAGTAGCCAATACGGCACCAGCGGCGACTGTTTCGCCATCCTGCACTTGAGCCACAAACTCAATGTTTGCATCAACTAAGGCAAAAGACAACCGCGCCAAATCCATACCGCATATCACACCTGATTGCCGCGCCTTAATTTGCAGTTGTGCTTGCATATCTGCTGGGATAGTGGCTTGCGAGGTGACATCACCACGCCTGCCCAAATCTTCCGCTAGCGCATCTTCTACCAAAGGTTTAAGCAATACGTCATCCAATACTGGCTCTTTTTCAATTGTCATGTTTGACCCTTATGTAGGCGTAATATGAATAAAAACGTCTAAATATTTAAACTCAAAATGAGCATAAATATAGCGTAAAGTTGACGCTCCTGCAAGGGAAGGTGAAAAAGTTTTTATTGAGCAAGTCGATTTCTATATGAAATTGATCTAGCTGTATTTGTTAGTAGCAATTATTTACGCTTAGGAAGTTTGCTGTCCATCAATAAGCTTTGTAGCTCGATATCATGGCGAAAACGATAGAGTTTGGCGGGGCGACCACGCTGAGCACTACTACTCTCTCCTGTCTCCATCACAAGATTCTGAGATTCCAGCAAACGGCGAAAGTTTTGTTTGTGCAAGCGTATGCCTGATAAGGCCTCAACACTTTGCTGCAATTGGGATAAAGTAAACACATCTGGCATCAACCCAAAGATAAGCGGTCGATATTCAATCTTGGCGCGTAGTCTGGAGATAGCGGTGGCAATCACGCGGCGATGATCGTAATACATCGGTATGCCGATACGCTGAGACCAGTCGCTTGGCAGCTCAACCGTTTGGTAATTAGGCGGATAATTGGGCGCTTCTGGTATCAGTCCTGCTTCATACAGCATCTCGTAGCGCAGCAGCACATGCTCTGCGATCCATTCTGTGCTTTCATCAGCCTTATCGCCAACTGGTTCAGTTTCTATGAACTCGCTATCTGTCAAAAACTCTTCGCTAAGTCCCCAACACAAACCAATACGCTGACGCCGGCGCTGCCGGGCAATAGAGTCTTCGGCGGTATCTGCCCACTCTAAGAGCATAGGAACGATAAAGTCGGTAATAATACTGGGCATACCATCCAAATGATTTTCCCACGGGAAATAATCATACCAATCTCGCCATAGCGCTTGGCTTTGCAATGCCTGCATTTGAGTTTCTTGTACCAAACCAAGGTAGCTGACGTACACCAATGCATGACCATCAACATTACGTCTGTTGGTATCGACAAAGGTGTATAACTGCTCCAAATACCCAAGCGGTTGCTGCGTTTGCTCTTCTACCCATTGACGCACGCCTGCCTGTAGCGAGCGATGTAATGGCATAAGCGGCCCATTTGGCAGCAGCTTACCTTGGTCAACGGTTAGGACACGAGCGATATGATCGGTAATCGCGACCAATACGGCAACCACTTCTGTCGTGCCGCTACCTTGCTGGTGCGCATGTGAATAAGACAACGTCATAATTTAGGGGATTATCCTATCTGTATAAAGTGTGATGAGTGGACTATCAATGCTGATAATAATAAGACTCAGTATAACGTGAATCTTGAAATATCATAGTCTGGCGTTGTAATCAGACAACATCAAACTGGTCCTTCTACTATCAAAGATGGTGCAGAGACATGCTAGAGAATCTCTATCACATAACCAAGAATAAATGATGACAACAGAGGAAATAAATCAGTAAACCTATAAAAAACACTTGTATTTATACTCAAAATGAGCATAATTAAAGACCAATTAAATTTATTTAACCAAACATCTTGTTTTAGCACACCCATTTATCACTATAGCGCCAACAGAGGTTGCCATTATGAAAAGTTATCCTTACGACGCACCCATCATGAGTACCGACAACCGTATTGCTACTCAAATGAACATCGACTATGCCAGAGCAAAAATACCAACAGATTTGCCACGTGCTGAGCGTTTGGTGGTTGAAGAGAACATCAAAAAACTCTTAAAAGACAATAACGCCGTACTCGTTGCACACTACTATGTCGATCCTTTTATTCAAGACTTAGCCCTCGCGACAGGTGGCTGCGTCGGTGACTCGCTTGAGATGGCACGGTTTGGACAAGCTCATAGCGCCCAGACTCTAGTCGTCGCGGGTGTACGCTTTATGGGCGAATCGGCAAAGATTTTAAGTATGGAAAAAACCGTGCTCATGCCAGA
Organism: Psychrobacter sp.; assembly: GCF_030454045.1. Taxonomy (GTDB): domain Bacteria; phylum Pseudomonadota; class Gammaproteobacteria; order Pseudomonadales; family Moraxellaceae; genus Psychrobacter. The sequence goes on from NZ_JAKDJE010000002.1 coordinate 36,796, forward strand.
TTTAGAAGCAGAATGTTCGCTCGACTTGGGTTGCCCTGCTGACGAGTTTTCCGCATTTTGTGATGCCCATCCTGAGCGTACCGTGGTCGTTTATGCCAATACCAGCGCCGCGGTAAAAGCGCGCGCCGACTGGGTTGTGACATCATCGGTCGGTATCGATATCGTCCGTCATTTGCATGCGCAAGGTGAGCCGATCATTTGGGGACCTGACCGTCATTTGGGCAAATACATCGCTCGTGAGACGGGTGCAGATATGCTGCTTTGGCAAGGGTCTTGCCTCGTGCATAATGAGTTTAAAGCCACTGAATTGCTGCAATTAAAAGCCGAACATCCAGAAGCCAAGGTCTTGGTACATCCTGAGTCGCCCGATAGCGTGGTGGCACTTGCTGATGTTGTTGGCTCAACCAGTAAACTGTTGCAATCAACGTATGAGATGGATGCTGACACCTTTATCGTTGCAACTGACCTCGGCATATTGCATGAAATGCAAAAACACTCACCTAACAAACGCTTTTTAGCCGCGCCTACCGCTGGTGAAAGCGCGAGCTGTAAGAGCTGTGCCTTTTGTCCTTGGATGGCGATGAATGGCCTAAAAGGTATCGAGCAATGCTTGACCAATAACAGCGGTGAGGTACTAATTACGCCTGAGCTTGCCGCCGCCGCTAGAAAACCCTTACAACGCATGCTTGATTTTGCTGAATCACAAAAGCAACGTGTGGCCGCCAGTGGCGATATCGTCCAAGACCGTGCATTGTTTGCCAATGTTGGGGCAGCCTAGCATGAGTCAGCCGCACTCAGCCAATCAAACCCGTACCACCATCCCTGATAACTGTATTCCTGATAACTATAGGAGTAGTCGCATGAGCCATATTGTCAAAACTGACGTCCTTATCATTGGCGCTGGACTGGCAGGCTTGAGTACAGCGTTATCGCTACCAAAGTCACTGAATATCACGGTTTTGAGTAAAGCGGCGCTTGAGGTTTGCTCAAGTCACTATGCTCAAGGCGGCATTGCCGCTAGCCTAGACAAAGATGACTCTGTGTCTGACCATGTTGCTGATACCTTAGTGGCTGGTGCAGGGCTTTGCACACCTGACAATACTGCCCGTATCTTGGGTGCAGGACAGCAAGCGGTTCAGTGGCTATGTGCGCAAGGTGTCCCTTTTACGCAGAACTCACCTAACGCTTTGGATAATATAGACGCACAGGATTTCTCTCAGTTACAGACCAGCGACTTGCATTTAACAAAAGAAGGCGGTCACGGCTGTAGACGCGTGGCACATGCAGACGATGCGACGGGTCGACACGTGATGGATGCATTGACCATCAAAGTACAAGCTGCTACCAATATCACTATCTTGACTTATCATGAAGCGCTTGAGTTACTGACATTGCCTATAACGAGCAGTCAGCCTTTTTTTACAGATGGTAGCGATGCTAAGCATTGCCGAGGCGCGCTTGTCTTTGATCATATCAATGGGCGCCCGCTCACCTTTCATAGTCGTGCAGTGGTACTGGCTAGTGGTGGATTGGGTCAATTATTCAAGCGTGCCAGCGCGCCTAATGTCTGCGTCGGTGATGGCGTGATGATGGCATGGCAAGCAGGCTGCCGCTTGGCAAACTTGGAATTCATTCAGTTTCACCCAACAGGCTTAGCGCTAGATGACAGCAGCTTTTTGATATCTGAGGCACTGCGCGGTGAAGGGGGACGACTCTATTGTCCGCAAACTGGGGTCCGCTTTATGTTAGAGGTAGACCCACGGGCGGAGTTAGCGCCGCGCGATATCGTTGCTCGGGCGATAGCCACACAGATTAATAACAATGGACTTGGCTACGTGCATCTTGATGTCAGTCACTTAGCCACAGACTTTGTAAAAGCGCATTTCCCGCAGATTTACCAAACGCTATTAACGCTTGGGATTGATATCACGACAGATCCTATTCCAGTTGCCCCGACGGCGCATTATAGTTGTGGCGGCGTGGTGACTGATGCCAATGGATTGACGGATGTACCAGGACTTTATGCGACTGGTGAAGTGGCTTATACGGGGCTACACGGAGCAAATCGCTTAGCAAGTAATTCGTTGTTGGAGTGCGTGGTGGTTGGTCGCCATATTGCAGCCCACTTGCCTCAGTATGTCGCCCGTTTAGCAAACGCAGAGAAGATGAATAATGATGCTTATCGTGACATAAATCAATCCGTCATTGAATCTTGGTCAGTGCCTACGCTCACAGATGCGCAGTCAATTATTTTGACTGATACGTTATTTACAGCCTCCGAATATGACAATGATGATAAGGATGACAAGCTATCTGGCTCTGAGGTGGACATGACCAAAATTACTGCTGCACTAAAAGCACTCATGACAGCCAATATGGGTATCACCCGTAGCGCCAGTCAATTAGAGCAAGCACTAACCCAAATACAAAAGTGGCAAGATTCGCTTGCCAGTACTGAGCTTGGACAACAAAATATCATTAAAAATGACAGCCCCACGAACATACATGAGCTGGCATATTTTCAATTAACCAGACAGCTTGAATTAGCGACTTTAATTATTCAGTCTGCTTATCAGCGTATGGAGAGTCGCGGCGGTCATTATAGACAAGACTATCCAAACTTAGCGAGCAAACCTTTGACCAGTGTCATTGAGCCGCCCTCGCTGACCGCATTTGCTACTATTGACGATATAGACACAACAGCCCATATAACAACAGCGGATGTGCAAAAAATAACTGTACCACCTTTAGCCATGCGGATGTCCGGTTAATATCAGCTAATACCATATAGTTTATCAACTATAGTTAGGATTAAAGAAGCATTTACGCTATCATAACAATTCGGCTGTAAGCGTTGCAACATAATCCGCGACATAAAATGGTGGCATTTGGATCTTAAAGGTATGGCTTCTGATATCGTCTTTGTGATCGCGCTAATGGGGGTGGTTAGCGCGGTATGGGGAGCGCTGGCCATACCACGCCTGCGCAGACGCCTACCGAAGATTTATCTGATCGCACGCTCATGGTGGTTTATGCTGGCGGCGCTCTTTGGCTGCTATGCAATCGCAAAGATAGCAGATCGCCATGCCGAGCTTTTGACGTCCAGATACCCCTATCAATGGCTGCTTATTGGTTTTTTTGTGCTGATCGGCCTGCGCGGTGGCTACGAAATCAAACGGATATGGTGCCTACCTAGTAGGGCGCGACTGATCCATAAGCTACAAAGCCGCGGCCTGCAGCCAAGCGTCACTCCCACCTCTTCTGCTGACCACACCGCTAGCGCGACCACTCCACACTACACGCACCCAAGGGGTTTAGATGGGTTATTGAGCATGGCATTTGTCGCCTTGATTGTCAGCTTGATTGCCCTCCAGCAGCTGACGTGGCAACGCGAGCAGTATGGTGTCTTATTGTTTGTATTATTTGCCAGTCAATTTAACGATATCGCACAGTATCTATGCGGTCGCCTACTTGGTCATCGTCTGTTTTCACGTGGCCTAGCGCCGCGCATCAGCCCCAACAAAAGCATTGAAGGCGCTATCTTTGGCAGTATGTGTGCCGCGCTACTGGCATCGCTACTGGGGGTCTGGCTGACGGGATTTGAATGGTGGCTTTGCTTGCTAGCCGCTTATGGATTGGCAGTGAGCGGTATCGCAGGCGATCTGCTAGAGTCTGCGTTTAAACGTCAGCACGGTATCAAAGATACAGGTACCATGCTAGCAGGGCACGGCGGCGTATTGGACCGTATCGATAGCTTGCTGATTGGCGTGCCTATTTTTACCGTCCTTTATTGGCTACTGGGTTAAATAAAGCCTGTTGCAAAGACAGTTTTTTTACTCATTTTTCATTACTCATTGTTTTTATCAAGCTGGCTGCGTAATACCCAGTCTAATAACGGCTTGGGCACACTGTTTAAGGCATAAATAATATAACGCATCGCTCGTGGAAATATGGCAAGCTCGGTATCATCAGCGATCGCTTGCATGACATGCTGGACGGCGATCTGTGTACTGATGATAAATGGCTTATGACTGGCGTCACCGTCATTTAGATCACGCAGCGCTTGGGTATCGATATAGCCTGAGGCGATGCCGTTTACTTGAATATCATACGGGCGCAGTGCCAAGCGATAGGCGCTGGCCGTGGCTATCATCGCGCGTTTGCTTTTGGCATAGAGGCTGGCATAGGGATAGTCCAACGCCCCAGCGATGGAGGCAATACAGATGAGACTTGGCTTGCCATATTGCCTCATGTCAAACGATGTCGGCTGTTGTTTTAGCCGCTCACTTGCCCACCAAAACACCTGCTCAAATGCTTGTAAGTTAATCGCTAGCATGCGCGTGCTGTCTGCCGCATTGAGCGTCCGCACCCGCTCGTTGGTATAACTGCCTGCACTATAAACCAGCCGATAAAACGTGATGGCAGATAAGCGCTGCAAAAACTCATGCGTTTGGGCGCGGTCAGTCAGATCACAGCGATAGGTGATGATGTGCGGATACTGACGATTGATCTGCGCTATTTTTTGGCGATCGTGACCCACCACACTCACATGCCAGCCCAGTTGCTGGTGATGACGTGCCAATGCCAACCCCAAACCACTGGTGCCACCGACGATGATGACGTGCGGTGCATCAGCTGTGGTAGGCTTTAAGGCGTTTGGTTTAAGATCTGTCATATCATCGGTTCGGCATAAATCGCGGTATTCGTATATCGTCAGTTCAAAACACCATCGTTATAAGTCTAAGCGCGCTACTGGGATAAATGTGGCGTAGCCGCTGGCGGTATAGGCATAAGCAAAGGTATAAACACAGTACACCTGTAAAACGGTAGCGCTAACGTAGGTCAACTATAGCGTATGCTGCCGAATATAGCTGCTCGTTCGCTGATAGCCATATTGCCACTGCGCCTGCATTTGCTGCACAAAACCATCATAATCACGATGAATCAACGCTACGGTCATTTGCTTTATACTAAAGCGCTTTTGCACGCTTTGGCCTGCGAGCTGCTCGGCATTGTCAGCAAACGGCAACCAATGCAGCGGCTCGGTATGGCGATGGCTTGCCTCTCTATGATAGCCATGCACCTGTGCCAAACGAGCATTGGGATCAAAACCAAAGACACGCTTAATCGCTGGGGCAGCAAGCCAGGTATCATACCCCGCTTTGCTCTCGGCAAATACCGTTTGCCCCAGCTTACAGGCCAGCTCAACGGGCGTGAGGTTGATGACACCGCCTAAACACCAACCGAGCGCTGAAATATGGGTAGGTGGCAGATAGTACATATCGGCCATAGACGCACGTATCGCGTCTGCAAACCTCCACTGGCTCACTATCTGTACATGCGGCGGTATGCGCCCATCAGCAAACGCATGCGCAGGTGATCGTATCTTATCATCAGCTTCGCCTTGCATGGCGGCGGCAAGCGACATCATAGTCGCCACACGCGGCGAGGCAAATAACAACTCTTGCAATACTGCTGCTGGACCCGCCCCCGTATATGAGGCAGGTGGCCACGCGCTGTCAACCCCAGAGGCTTTTTGCAGACGGCTGGCGATGATGGCAACCTCAGGTATGGCTTGCTTGGTGCTTTGAATACGCTTATGACCACAGGCACTCTTGTCTCTACGCTCATTGGCAACACCAGATAGCGAATCGAGCCAATACCGCTCATCATCGATACGAAACATGGCCAATTGCTGCAGCTCTGCGAGTAGCTGCTCATAGCTGGCTGGCGATGAGCGTTGCGGTTTGGCGCTTTGCTTGCTTGCTAAGCGCCAACGCTGTATGGCCTGCGTTATATAGCGCATTTTTAATCGTCTATTTGCTTCATCTGGCCTGACATGCCTGATTGCACAAATGGCGGTATACAGTTCATGGCTATACAGCAGTGCTTGCAAGTCTTTTGGCTCAGGTGCAAGATGTACCAAATACGCCGAGAGGCTGCCGCCGCAAGTACCTATGATCATATCTGGCCTCAAATCATGGGCGACCAGCGCGGCATAACTGCCCAAATAATAGGCAAAGCGCGAGCCGCCTCCCGAAAACAGCTGCACACGCTCATATGTTGTGTGCTTATTTGTCATCGAGCGGGGCGACCTTTACCGCCAGCGACACTGTAAAGATACCAAAACGATCGATACGCATGCTGACTTTTTGAAAGCCTGCCTGCCTGACCAGCTGGTCCATCTCCGCTTGTGAGCGGCAACGCATCACCCAGTCACGGCCGCGATGGTTGTTTAAGGTTTTACTGATAAACTCTTGCTCAGGGTGCCATGGTTGATTGGTATAAATCAGGTAGCCATTTGTGTTTAAGTTATCATAAATACCTGCTAATGCAGTCTCGGGTAAGCGGTTGTCAGAAAACAGCTCAAACAATCCAGAGACGATAGCCATATCAAACCCTGCATCAGATTTTGCGTTATTTGATGATGGCATGTGTAGTGATGACGCGGTGACACTATCCTCCTGCACGGCCTGCGTATAACTGGCAGGGTCAAAAGCGTCCTGCTGCCTGACCACCACTCGATCAGTGATACCTAAGCGTTCAGCTTTTGCTTGTAGCGCTTGAATATTATGTACCTCATAATCTCGCAGCTCAGCTTGTAGTCCCGTAAATTCCGTCAACAGATCAAATGCATAATAACCATGACCACTGGCGATATCTAGCAGCTTTGGTTGATAGCGCTTAGAGCTACTTGGTTTTTCCCCTTGGGGGTTGTTGTCTTCGATAGCTGTCAGTGCGGTACGCGCCAGCTCTAATATATGCTCGCGGCGGATACGAATGCCTTGCCAGCCGATGTTGTTAAGATAGAATTTATCGACCGCTTGACCAAACTTGTTTTGGCCACTAGGCTGGTTTTGATAGACATGATCGAGCGAATGCCCTGAGTCAAAGCCATGCTCAAGCCCTGTGGCAATCGCATCGCTGACATGACCAAATGTTTGCATCGCCAACCGAGTTAGCGCAAAGCTTGGATTAAATGGCTTGATGGCCAGTCGATCGACCTTGTCTTTGCTAGCGCTATGCAAATGCGCCGCTCTTAAATCCGCTGTTTGTACCGGTGTGCTAAATACGTCCTCGGCAAACGCCAGACAGTCGGCAAACACGTCGGCTTTGTTGGTCTCATGAAAGATGGCATGGTAGCTATCAGGATACAGCTGCCAGCGTTTGCTTAAACTATTGATCGCCTCATAAAATGTCCGCTCTGCTTGCTTATCCACCACATAGTCTTTGCCAGCACACAAGACAAAGGTCGGTACGGTGATGGCCTCTGCATCATCGAGCAGACGCTGACCGGTCGCGTGCGTGTCGATCAGCAGGTCGGTTGAGATGCTGCTAGAGATCAGCGGGTCGGCATTGTAGGCGTGCTGCGCGTCTTGGTCATGGGTGAGTACTTGCGCTTTGACGTAGCTGCTGACGCGTGACATCAGCCCAAGCGTACGCGCTACCTTTAGCGACGGTATGGCAAAAGGCAGATACAGACGAATCTTGAGCGCAGGTGTGCCGAGTATCATGCCGCGGATGTTGGGCGCATAATCATGCACCCACGCGGCGGCGAGCACGGCACCGATACTACTGGCGACGATTAGTGTGTCGTCGATGGCGATGCCGGTTTGTCCCATCACCAGCTGAACAAAGTCATTTAAATCGCGCTCAAGCTCGGTGACGCTCTCGGCATGATCTTTGATACCGCCTGATCGGCCATTGCCGCGCGCATCCCACGCAAACACCTGATAGCCTGCCGCTGCAAACTGCTGCCCCAGCTCTGCCAGACGTCCTGAATGCTCATGACCACGATGCAACAAAATCACTTGCCGTAAGCACTGATCGGCGTTTTTTAACTGCTCAATAGGCATCGTTAGCCAATAACGGTAATAAATCGCTGTGCCATCATGCGCGTTATAGCAGCTCTCACCTTCTATCACGGCAGCTTGTAATACTTCTGTAGCCGCGCTAGGAGAGGCTGGCATATCCTGCGCCGCTGTATCATTTATATTTATAAAATCAGAAGACATGGTCTGGGACTCCAAAGTAGTATGGGCTGAGCGCGGTACAGGCGGCTGACGCTGTAGATACAATGCGGCCATATAGCGCAGACGATTGAGGCACGTTTTTAGCAGTAGTATTTCTATTAGCATAAAAAACGGACTTGCTGAGCGATCAGACAATGATATCGGTACGCTAAGGCTTTTTGCCGCCCCAAGCACGCCCAGCACAAACGCACGGTCACTTTTGCCCAGCGGCCCTTGATTGGCTCGAGCGCCCACCGCAGCATCGCAGGCGATGGCTATCAGCTCAGTGCTGACACTCAGTATCATTAGCCCAAAGACATGACGCTGCTGATGAGCCTGTTGGTCAATCACATTTTTAGATGGACAGCTTGGCTGAGCGCTATGAGGTAGCAAGCTGCTGATGAGCGCCGTATCGGCAATAATGTCACCTGCTTCATTGAGCACACCGCCCAGCGCAGATGCCTGTGCATGCTCACGCGCCATCATGCCATCGATGGCATTGAGCGCCATACGCACAAACAGCGACGACGGTAGCAGCGCCCAAAGCGCCTGATGGTGAGCCGCGGGCTTGGCAATCACATAGGCCGTCCCTAGGCTGAGTATTACAGCAGATATCGTCACTTGATTGGCGCTGCATCCTGACTTAGCCAATGTGTCGCTTATGGGGCGCAACTGGTCTTGAAACTGAGATTTGAGCTGATAGAGCGACATAGTTCTGACCACAGAGATTGAGTGCCTTAATGTAACAACAAAAGTTGATCAGGTAAAGATAAGCCAAGCATATAAAAGTACTATTCGCGGCCAGTATCGTTCTATTTTATGATGAATATCATGCGCGGATAGTCGTATTTATAAGTGAATATGATACAATCTTCGGCTTGTTTAAAACCGCTGCGAGCCTGCCGACATGCAAAGCCTGATTACCCTTGTTCTTGTTCTTATGCCGATGTTCATTGGCTTTGCCATCCCCTCGAATCCCAAAATGACCAAGCTTGCGGATAAAGGCTTGTCGTACTTGGTGTTTATTATCTTGGCGCTCATCGGTATAGAGCTATCACAGGTAGAAGGGCTGGGCAGTCAAATAGGTGAGATTGCCCTGTATGTCATTATATTGTCGATATTGACCATAGGTACGGGGCTATTTAGCCTAATGCTCTTTGATCATCTAAAACCTTGGCAAGCTAAAAAACCAGTAGCCAAATCTAAAGAGCATCGGGTCAGTATTAGAGGCAGCTTGGCACAAGTGATTTGTGTCGTGATTGGCATGGTGATTGGTTATTTTTTACCGGCAGGTTATATGCCGCCTGAAAACACCATGACCGTCATGCTGATGATATTGATCTTATTGGTCGGTATCGGTCTCAAAGGCTCAGGCATCACCCTAAAAGAAGTCTTGCTCAATAAGCGCGGGGTGGAGATGAGTATTATCTTTACCCTTTCGATATTGGTAGGCGGGCTTGTCTTTGCGCTGATGTTTAGCGATGTATCGTGGACCAAAGGCTTGGCGCTGGCGTCTGGATTTGGCTGGTACTCGCTATCGGCCATCGTCATGACCGATGCTTATGGGGCGATTTGGGGCAGCGTGGCGCTGTTTAATGACTTGATACGGGAGTTCTTTGCGCTGCTATTCATTCCTGTATTTATGCGCAAATATCCTTCGGCTGCTGTCGGGCTTGGCGGTGCGACCAGTTTGGATTTTACCTTGCCTATCATTCAACAGTCAGGTGGACTAAAAGTTGTGCCATTGGCAATCAGTTTTGGCTTTTTGATTAACATTGTCTCGCCAGTGCTGATGGTGTTCTTTTCGGCGTTGGGGTGAGTATAGATTTAATAGTCGCTAATTCAGCTGATAGCTAAGACCGATAGCAAATTTACTTAAAACTCAACGTATTAATCTGTACATAAATCGTTTATCGAGATATAAAACAAGTTGCTTTAAGGCTCTTGAGCTAACCCATAAACTCGGCGGTTCATAGACCTACCCTCTTCGATATCAGAAGAGGCTATGGGCCGCTGAGCACCATAACTGGCGGTACTTAGACGATTAGGATCAATTTGATGCTGCATTATCAGATAGTTTTTGACGATAATTGCTCTATTTCTTGTTAGAGAATTTGATCGCAATTTTTTATCTACTTCATCTGCTGAAGCGTGCCCCTCAATACGCATAGTTGCTGTGTCGTACTCTTGCAATTTTTTTGCTACTTTATCAAGCTCAAGCTGGTACTCTTTTGATAACTCACTACTACCCTTGGCAAAAAAGGCTCGGTATTCCATTTTTAGACCGACACCAATAAGAGTAAATGGACAGCCTCTTCGATCTACTACTGTATGAAGTGGCGTTTGTGGACACTCATCTATATCATCAAGGATGTCATCGCCATCTGAATCAGGAATATCCGGTATCAAAGTAACGATATTATCAATCTGAGGTATATCGCTAGGTGGCGCAGTTGAAGTGGTTTGACAGCCAGCTAACGCTATAGATGTTGCTAGCAGCAATAAATTTCTGTAGTTTCTAGTTGTCATTATTATTCTCTTTTCGTCCAGAATGACTTACAGCTTTATTTATCATCATTTTCAATCTTTTTGAAACGTTCAATATATTACTCAACATTGCTAATAAGCGCATAAATACGCTGATTGAGCCAACTGTTTTCAGCATCATTAGGCGCAATTGGACGTTCTGATCCATAGTAAACGGTCTTAATACGATCAGGACCGATGTTATATTTCGTGGTCATATAATTTTTAATCCCTTCCACACGGTATCTTGATAATGTTTGATTGGCGTTAGTTTCTTCACGTTTGGATATATGCCCTTCAACACGCATGACAGCGTCCAAATGATCTTGCATTTTCTTGCCTGCGTTATCTAGCTGTTCATAATACTCACTTTTTATCTCACTGCTATTTTCATCATAATAGGCTCTAGCTTCCATCATAAATTCGTTTTCAGCAAAAGTAAGGAGTGCGGACAGCCTCTTTCATCTATTACCACGTTATACGGAGTGCCTGGGCATTGATCCAATTCGTCCGGAACACCATCACCGTCTAAATCACGAGTCTTTGCTTGCATCTTCTTGATATTTTCATATTGAGATGTATTTTTGAGTGGCGCAGCCGTAGATGTACTCTGACTCTGACAACCAAAAAGACTAAAACCACTTAAAATAACTAAAGCTAATGGCAATACTTTATAAGTTTTCATACATATCCTATTATGACTCAAACCGCTCACAGTACTTAGCGTACTCACCATATATTTCTATATAATAGTCATATTCAAGATTCGTTAAGTCCTGTACTGAACTGCTGGCCTTTAAGGTTACTCGGCTTTGTTTTGACTCAATACTTTCATTATTAAGCGCTTTAAAGTTTCGATCTATATTTTCTGTATTTTCAACAAAAATATTATTTGAGCAATCATAAGTACGCATACGCTTAGCATCAATTCCATGCTGCGATGCTAAAGTATTCTTGACGATAAGCGCCCGATTGCGCGCTAAAGAGTCTTGATTAATTTCATTTGCTGCTACATGACCAAAAATAAAAACATTAGCTTTTGGATACTCATTGAGACTTTTTACCATAGTTATATAATCTTCATTATAAATAGCAGGTAATTGACTGCTCATTGGCGGGAAAAAGCCGTTAAATTCCATTTCAAGCCCACTGGTATAGACCTCTATAAGACAGCCTCTAGCATCCACTACTGTATGCAGTGGTGTTTCAGGGCACTCATCTATAACATCAAGAACGCCATCGCCATCTGAATCAATCTCTGCTTTCATCGTTCTGATATTTTCATATTGAGGTATATCGCTAGGTGGCGCACTGGTTGTGGTTTGGCAGCCTATTAACAATAAAGTGCTTATAGCAACCGTCACTATATTCAATGATTTAATATTCATAAGCTACTCATCCTTAAGCTATTGTCCCTAAACCCCACTCGCCTGCCTAGCAAGCAGATGCATTAAAGGTTTAATCTTGCCCACACGATACATGCCTTCGCTACGCAGTTGCTGAACTGGACGAGTTTGTGCAAGCTCGCCTGCAAATAACCAATTCAGCGCGGAAAAGCTATGCATCATTATGCTATTATGCGGACGACGCAAGCGCTCATAAGTGCGTAATGTTTGCGCGCTACCCCACAAGCTGTTACCGCTGCGCTGATAGTCGTATTCTAATTGCGCAAATAGTTCTTTTACATCGAGCATACCGAGGTTCAACCCTTGGCCTGCCAGTGGATGAACGCCATGCGCGGCATCGCCTATGAGTACTAAGTTATCAGCGACGTAGCTTTTTGCTTGCTGTGCTGTTAAAGGAAAACTGGCGATGGATTCGATCTGATGGATAGCGCCCAGCTCGTAATGACTTGCCGCTGCGAGTTTATCTGCGATAAAGCGGTCGTCTTCCTCTATCAATGCCAATGCCTGATTGCGCGGCAAGGTCCATACGATAGATTGCCAATGTTGTGGATTTACCTTATCGTCATCAGTAATATCCGCTAGCGGCAAGAGCGCTAGCGTGCCCGTTGGCAACATGGCTTGGCGAGCAGTCGCTTGATGGGGCTTTTCGGTCTGAATCGCACAGCAAATCGCGGTTTGCTGATAGTCCAAAGTATCAAGCTCAATACCTGCTTGACGACGCACAAACGAGCCGCGACCATCAGCACCAACCAACAGACGCGCATCAATCGCTGTCCCATCATCCAAGGTCACACGGTAGCCTTGCTGTGCACCTAGCCAGTCCATATTGACTACTTTGTGTCCAGCGATAACCGTCAGATACTCGCTGACATCCGCTTCATGCAGACGCTGCCACAAGGCATACTCAATAACGGCTGGCTCCACCATACTACCGAGTATCTCAGGCGCAGCGCTTTGGTCATGACTGTCACCAAATAATAGCTCGCCCATGCCATTCAACTGCCAAACCTGCATTTGCGAGTAATCCGCCTTTCGTCTTGATAGCGCTATCTTTTGCCAAGCGCCTACGTCTTTTAACAGCGCAATGCTGGCGAGGCTCAGCGCATAAACACGGGCATCTCGCTTGCCAAGCATTTGTTGCCACGCTGACTCGTCACGCGCAGGACGGGCATCAACCAATGTCACTGGCATTTTATTTTGTGCCAGCTTTAGCGCGAGCGTCACCCCAACGATACCGCCACCGATAATCAGCGTATGATTGTCTTTCATGAATTATCCTTTCTGGAGCATTGCCTGTCCATCATCCTATAAATGATGCACGGACGACGCCCCTCTTATTTATTGTATATTTTGAAAAAAACGTATTTTTATGCGCTTCTATGACTTTAGACCCATTGCATAGGTCGCAACCAATGGCTTAATGTTTGGCAATTTATCAAAGGCCAGTAATGCCATATTTCGTGCCAGCTTAATGGCGGGATTAGGATGCGTGAAGCCATGTACCACGGCATCACAGAATCGAATCACCCGCTTTTGATCCGTTTGACGCGCTTTCTCATAGCGCTTTAGTAATTGTGCATTACCGATGTCTTCGCCTTTGAGCACTTGTGCGCTCATCATCTGCGCCAACACATGCGCATCTCGCATACACAGATTGAACCCTTGACCCGCAACAGGATGCAGGGTGTGAGCGGCATTACCCATGATAACGCAGCGACCCTCGACCTGCTTGTCTGCCAGCACGCGAGACAAGGGATACGCGCCGCGGCGACCAGCAGCAACGAATTTGCCAGCGCGTTGTCCAAACGCTTGCTGTAGCGTCTGCAAGAAATGCGCGTCGTCTTCTAGATATTTGGTTTCTTCACCTGTTGGACAGACCCAAACCACAGAGCGTCTATAGCCTTGTTGATAGGTGTCATTGCCATCACCTTCTGGGTCCGTCAGCGGTAGCACCGCCAGTGGCCCTGCTGGGCTAAAACGCTCAATCGCTACATGCTCATGCGGTCTATCGGTCTCTACCACACCAACAATAGCCGTTTGCTGATAGTCATAGGTTGTGGTGCCGATATCTAACAATTGACGTACCGTAGAGTCACGTCCATCACAGGCAACCAATACGCTGGCTTGCAGCTGTTGCTCGTTTTCTGCTTCGCCATCATTGCTAAAACTCAGCGTCACGCCATCCACTTGTTGGGCAACGGTATTAACGCTGGCATTATCAATCAAGGTAATAAGTGGCGACTGCTGTGCGGCTAATAAGAGCTTACGCCCTAGCCACGCGTTTTCAATGACTTGTCCAAAGGATTCTACTTTCTCTTCGGTTTTATTGAGCTGTGCGCGCCCAAAGCTGCCTTGCTCGCTAATCTGCACGCTATCAATTCGGCACGCATGGCTTTGTAGCTCGTCCCATAGACCAATCTCTTGATAGATCTGTACTGTGCGCCGCGATAATGCCGTATTACGACTGTCTAGGTAATGACGGCGCGTACGGTCATCGGACGGACTAATAGTGGGATAACGGTTTTTTTCTAATAACGTGCTCGCAATACCGTGATACGCCAGCAATAACGCAAAAGACAAACCGACATGACCGCCGCCAACGATAAGCACCTGTTGGTCGGTGATGGCCTTTTTATTATCAGATCTATGCTTAGTATTGAATGAATGTGAATCAGTCTCTGGCATCATTATCGTTCCTATTATAATTTTTGGGTATAGAGATCTTTAGTGATTGATAGCCGTTTTATTGGATAGCCTTTATCTGATAAAGGCTGCTTTTTGCTCAATCGTAAAGCGCTGTAATATCGCTCATAGATTACCACAAATTGCCTATCCTGCTGTGCTCTTAACCGTAGACAAATCGTTTGTTTACGCTCAGCGCAACGAATATGGACATCCATACTACTAAAAAGATCTAAGTGATCAGCGCCTTCATAAGAGTGTGTCGTTTTACTAACGATAGCGTTGAGATAATAAGTGCTGCGGCATAAGACTTGCTTGGTTTAACTTGATAGCCGTCTATGCGCAGATTGCAATCGATATACAAAAACGACGCTATCCGCTCAATGTATCGCTTGAATTTTAAAAATTCTCTACCATAATGAAGGCAAG
This sequence comes from Psychrobacter sp., assembly GCF_030454045.1. GTDB lineage: Bacteria > Pseudomonadota > Gammaproteobacteria > Pseudomonadales > Moraxellaceae > Psychrobacter. Next base: position 51,851 of record NZ_JAKDJE010000002.1, read on the forward strand.
ACTTTTATTTATTATCTTCCACAAGACCAACAATAATATTACCGTCATTTTTAGTATCTACTATAACTACTCGACACCTATATAACGCCATTAACCACTTTATCTCTGAAACCTATGACGCCACCAAAAACCAAATCACAGCGTCGGGCACACAATACAAGGATAATCGCTTGACTGATACCATGAGCCGCCGTATAAAATTTGAATCTCTAACGCCAGCACAGCTCAAAACCGTGCTTGGTGAATACAATAACCACATGAAATATATCCAAGAACGCCTCGACATCAAAATCATGCAGCGCCAAGGTGATTTTTGCTTGAGTGGCGATGTGACCGCCGTCGAGCGCGGTGAGCGTATCATCTACAAGATGGTCGATGAAGCCCAAAACACCAAAGATATCAGTGCAGAAGAGCTGCATCTGATTATCCAATCTAGCATCTCGCGTGATGAGGATATGGACGACGAGGAGCAAGAGGATGACATCGAGGAAGATGATAATGTAGATGAGGCAAATGAGTTTACGCCCGTCAGTTTGCGTACGCGTAAAGGCCGTATTATCCCGCGCGGTGGCAATCAGCAGCGCTACGTAAAAAACGTCTTAAGCTCTGATGTGTCATTTGGTATTGGCCCTGCTGGTACTGGTAAAACCTATCTGGCGGTTGCCTGTGCGGTCGATATGCTTGAGCGTAACGAGATTGAGCGTATCCTACTCGTACGTCCAGCGGTAGAAGCTGGCGAAAAGCTGGGGTTCTTACCTGGTGATTTGACGCAAAAGATTGACCCTTACTTACGTCCATTGTATGACGCGCTGTATGAGATGATCGGGTTTGAAAAAGTCGGTAAAATGATCGAGCGTCAGATTATCGAAATCGCCCCACTTGCTTATATGCGTGGTCGTACGCTCAATAACTCCTTTGTTATTTTGGACGAAGCGCAAAACACCACGCCTGAACAGATGAAGATGTTTTTGACACGTTTAGGCTTTGGCTCACGGGCTGTGATTACAGGTGACATTACTCAGGTTGATTTGCCACGCGGTCACAAATCAGGTCTCGCGCAGGCGATGGATATCTTAAAAAACATTGAAGAGATCCACATCACCAAGTTTGACTCAAAGGATGTAGTACGACATCAGTTGGTACAACAAATCGTTGAAGCTTATGACGTATATGACGAAGAGCAACTGGCACTACAAGAAAAACGTAAGTTTGAACGCATAAAAGAGCAAGAGCGCAAGCAAGCCATCACGGACGCCGCCGCCAAGCTATAATGACGTTCGCTATACGCTAGATTTAAAAAACCGGATTACTAAAGGTAGTCCGGTTTTTTCTTGGCAGAGATAGCGTATATTTAATATTATTTGGGTTAAGCATGGCCTAGAGTTAGTGTGTTTGACTAGGCACACCCATCTATAATGAGACAGGACAATAATATGAACCAGTTTGACAATGATAATGGCCATCAAGATGAAAAAAACCACACTCAGGATGAGAGCTTGGTAGCGCTTGATATCAATGCAGCCGATAGTATCAGTGACGAAGTATTGGATAAATTTTATGATCGTGAGCAGCTACTATCTATCATGATGGCGACTTTGGATGATATGGATGGGCGCATCAACGACGGTCTGACGCTGCCCTACTTTGCCGATATTGATTCTGAGCTGTGGCAAGATAAACCTAAAACCTTGGATATATACATTACAGATGAAATCGAAGGCCAAGCCCTCAATTTAGAGGCACGCGGTAAGGACTACGCGACCAATATTTTGTCTTATCCAAGTGAGTTGCCTGCCGCCGTCATTGAACTTATGCCAACGCTACCGCTCGGTGAGCTGATTGTCTGTCATGACGTGATGGTGCGGGAGGCTCGGGAGCAAGACAAAACCGTGGTGCAGCATATTAGCCATTTGCTGATACATGGCATACTGCACCTACTGGGTTTTGATCATGAACTCGGAGACGCCGAGCAAGAAGAAATGGAGCGATTTGAGATTGAGATTTTGGCAGGCCTAAATCTACCAAATCCCTATCTTTAATTCAGTCTTAATCAATCTTTAGTGGTCGGCAGCTTTTGTGCTTGACCCATTTGATTGATCATTTGATCCAAACCTTTGACATGGACACTGCGCTGCGGGAATGGAATCTCAATATTCTCATCATCCAACGCGTGTTTGAACTGCTCAAGTAACTGGCACTGCATGGTCCACCAATCAGCGTTGGTCGTCCATACGTTCAATGTCAAATCAACTGAATTGTCGCCAAGATTGGTCACTCGTACAATAGGCTCAGGATCAGTAAAAGACAACGGGTTATTTCTGGCCAGACTCAGCATCAGATCTTTGGCCGTTTTGATATCTGCATCATAGCCAATGCCCACGGTGATATCGACGCGGCGATTGGGTAGTGCTGTATAGTTGACCACTGCTGAGGTTGTGATGTCGCTGTTAGGAATAATGATGTCATGATTGTTAATGGTCGTTAGATGCGTGTTGACCAAGGTAATCTCTGTCACTGTACCCGTATAGCTGCTGATCTGCACATAATCACCGCGTACAAATGGGCGAAAAGTCACGATCATAATGCCAGCGGCAAAATTTGATAATTGATCCTTTAAAGACAAACCAACCGCAACGGCAGCACCGCCCAAGATAGCAACGACCGAGGTGGTCTGTACGCCCACTTTGCTAAGTGCGGCTAAGACTACGACAACCAATAGCACGCCATACAACAGACGGCTTAAAAAGCCCGTCACGGTCTCATCTAAATGACTACGTGCCATGAGACGGCCAGAGAAAACGACGGCTTTTTTGGCAAGCCAGCGCCCAACGATAAATATAATTATTGCCAAAGCCACCTTGATGACTATCTCTAATGCATTGCTGGTGAGCGTTGCAACATCTACTGTAAAACCTAAAAATTCCATACTGACTCTTTATTCTATAGCGGTTTGTGATAAGTTTGAATATCTGTTGATACTACGATCGTCAAATATTATGACGTATTCGTTATTATTCTATGTTTATTTATCGTGTTATCTGCGGTTTGACCTTAGTAAGTAACGTCCACCTTGTCACTATAGCGATAGGTACGTATCAGTCGCAACTCGACAATATCGCTCATCTCTTTGGTAAATTGTCCAAAGGGGGCCGCTTGTCTTACCGATTGTTTGGCCGCCTCATCGAGTATCGTCGAGTTTGAGCTTTCTAGCAGACGAATGGCTTTGATATTGCCATTGTTACTAATGATGACCATGAGCCGCACTTCACCAGTGATACCTTGCGCGCGGGCCTGTACGGGATAGTGCAGATTGCCGACACGCTCGACATGCTCACGAAAGGTATTGATATAGTCGGCGGCGGCCCCGCGTGTGGTCGAGTTACTGTCCATGGTCACAACTTTGGACTTGGTGGCATAGACTTGTTGACGCTGAGAGAGCTGTGCTTCTAGAGTAGCGATTTGCTTACGCAAACGCGCTTCTTGTGCCATGATGTCATCTTGTGCTTGTTTGCTATCATTATCCGACTCTACGCTCGCCTGACGCCAGCTTAGCGTGGTGCGCAGATAGCTCTCTTGGTAGCGCTGCTGTCGCACTTGGCGCTGCAGATTGATGACGTCTTGTGTCTCACTCATTTGCTCAGCAGACAATGGACTCATTTGGTCACTCTCTTGTCTTAGTCGCTCCTCTATGGTACCGCCGCCTTCTTGTGAAGCGTTGGCAATAAAATGAGCGTCCTCATTTGGCTGCATATTGTCGGTGAGCGCCTTTGCCACATCTTGCATCATTGCCGCAGGATCCTTACCCATCGAAAAGCTGATACCAAAGATAATCAGCACGTGTATGGCAACTGCAATGACGACCGCAACAGCTAAGCTCACATCACGCTTAGGCGGCTGCGCTGAAAAATGGTAGCTTTGTGAGTCTTTGATATAGGCCACGATGGGTCTCAGATTATGGACAAAAAATATCATGGCAGTGTCGGTATAAATGAGCACTGTCATGATGTACACGATATATGTTGGCGCTATCATAACATGACATAGAATTAAGTCGCTAGCCCAACCGATAGTGTCGAGAGATGGCGCTAACCAGTCAGTGTTTACAACCTTTCATCTACTTAAAACAAATCCCTATCACTAAAAATGTTATAAAACAGGTATCGTCTTTATGATATCAAATGAATTGTCATAAAACGCATGTGTCCATTTTGAAGCCACGGTATTTGTTATATACTGTTTTAGAATGGTAGTGCTAAGCCCTATAATTATAAGGATAATGAGTTTGAGCGACTTCGATCATGTGAATAATTCAGACAGTTTTGACGAGTTCTTTGAGAGTATTGGCTATCGTTTTGATGAGTCACTTGGCAGTGGTTGGGAGCGTATCGCCCAGTCAGTTAAAGACATTTATCATAAAACCACCGATAAACTCGAAGATGAGCTGTCACTACCAGTCGCACAAAAATACGTGAATGAAGCGCTTCAAAGCTTTGTAACGGATAATGTAAAAGCCATACTAGAGCTACGTGTCGAGATGCATGATGACTGGTTTCGCTTGTACTGTACGGTCAATGTGGGTGGTATTTACGCCGAAGTGGCCAGTAACTTTAGTTTGATACATGTCCAGCTCGATCGTAATGTCCAACGCTTTGTATTTGGTCAGCAGACATATACTGATATTTTAAATTTACGCTGTGAGTCTTTTATCAAACGCCAAGGGATCAAGCTTGCTATTTGGTTTTATCATAGCATCCTTAAAAAAGACCCATTGGGTTTCATTCTCTCTTACGTCAATATTGCCCGTCCGAAAGACGAAGTGATCTATCTCGATATTCATCGCTGGCTAAAAAACAATAAAAAGATCATGGGCGCACTGTACAAGGTGCAGGTCAACTATGGAGAGCTTGAAGAAGAGCAGATGGTTTTAAAGGCTCAAATCAACTACCGTGATTTATTGGCTTCCAGCAATAACGAGGATATCATTAGCGATGCAGATGAGCCGCAATTGATGCAAGGCCCTATCAGCCCTGTAGATGATGCCACCGAACCCAGCCAAGAATAACGATCCATAAATGATGTCTCCAAAAAAAACACTACATCTCACAGGTTATTAGCCTGATAGATGTAGCGTTTTTTATTAAATGAGACAATCGTCAGTGGGTACTACCAATAGTTCTCAACAGCAATATTACCCTCACCTCGGCGATTCATGACCAATCCTAGTTTTTTTAACGCTTCTTTAGTGTCTTCTACCATATCTGGATTGCCGCACAGCATGACATGGGTGGTATCAACATCTAATGCGATACCCGCGCGCGCTTGCAACGTGCCTTCTAATAACAGTTTTGGTAGTCGCTCTGATAATGCGCCGTCAACAGTCTCTCGGGTGACGATAGGAATGAAAATCAGCTTTGCAGGATTATCAACCAGCGAGCCAAAATCGTCTTGCAAGCGCTCGATTTGCTTAACGTAAGCAAGCTCATCCGTCGAACGAGCGCTATAGGCCAGTACAATATGCTCATAATCCTCCCATGTCTTTAGGTCTTGGAGCATCGACAAAAACGGTGCAAGGCCAGTGCCTGTGGCAAGCAGCCACAAGTCCTTAGGTAGGGGTTTTTGGTAACGCGCCAAAGTCAAAAACCCAAATGGCATGGTGTTAAGGAGTAGCTCATCGCCCACTTGTAGATGCTGCAACTGTGAGGTAAAAGCACCATCAGGAATCACAATAGAAAAAAACTCTAGCACCTCATCAAAGGGCGAAGACACAATTGAATACGCTCGAAAGATATCTTCATTCAATGCTTCATCACTTGCCTCAACCTGCTGATAATACTTCAGCCGACTGGGGTTGACCCCCAAACGCACAAACTGTCCGGCAGTAAACTTAAAACTATCAGGACGGCTGACGGTAAAGCTAAATAAATTTGGCGTCCATGTGGTTTTGCTAAGCACCGTTACCGTTTGAATATTATCACTCATAACTGTTCATCACTCATATTTTATTAAATGGTATTTTTATAAGATAGTTTTGCCAAAGACAAAAATTAAGCAAAAAAAGATGCGCCAAGCTTATCATAAAGCGGGCGCATCTTGGTTTTTTAACCGTAACCGTAGATAAAACGTATTTACTGCTGATTCTTGATACTACCAAATACGAGCCAAACTTGCCCATTCAATCATGCTATTTGGCAAGATACCAAAGAACAGGATAATCGCAGTCACAGCAATTACCATAATACCGCCGGTACGAATACCCCATTGTCCAGACACGTCAAACTCGATGAACTGCTTAGGACGTTTGAATAGTGTGAGTAACACGCGCAAGTAGTAGAATAGACCAATCGCACTACCTAGGATAATCATCGCAGCCAAGAACCAGTTGGTGCCCTGTACCGCCGCCAAGATCGCAAATAGCTTGGTGATAAAGCCGGCGGTCAATGGAATACCAGCCAGTGACAACATCATGATAGTCATCACAGCGGTCAATACTGGACGACGCCAGAATAGTCCTTGATAATGAGTCAACTCATCGGCTTCACCAGATAGGCGATATGGACTCGACATTAATGTCACCACACCAAAAGCACCGATAGACGTAAAGGCATACACCGCCATATACATACTAGAGATGCTATCAGCGGCAGCACCAATACTGACGATAACGATCATCACATAACCCATATGGGCAATAGACGAATAGCCCAATAGACGTTTGAGGCTGGTCTGACGCACAGCCAACAAGTTACCTACCAAGATAGACAAGGTTGCCATCACCATCAATAACATCTGCACCGATGGCAATGCCAATAAAGAGGTATCGATTAAGAATCGAACCGCCAGCGCCATCATGGCAACTTTTGAGACAGACGCCAAAAAGGTCGCAATAGGTACAGGCGCGCCTTCATAAACATCTGGCGTCCACATATGAAAGGGGGCCGCAGAGAGCTTAAAGGCAATCCCAAACATCATCATCGCCGCACCCAATATCAGTAGTGGCGATTCAAACAAATTGCCTAGCACCATACTGATTGGCTTAAATGCTAGTGAGCCTACTTCTGCATAGATAAAGGCCATACCCATGAGTAAAGTCGCTGACGCGGTCGCCGACAACACTAGATACTTCAGCCCCGACTCAAGCGAGCGGTTACGCATATAAGTGTAAGCGAGTAAGCCATATAAAGGCACTGACAACATCTCTAGACTCATAAAGAATGACGCCATATGCTGAGCACTGACCATGAGTAACGCGCCAACAGTCGACAGCAGCATGAGCAAGTACAGCTCTTCTTTATTGTCTTTGAGGTTGGCCAGATACGCATACGATAGCGTACAACAAGCCAATGCGCAGATCAGGATCACCACCATATTGAACTGAGCAAAGTTATCAATCACAAATAACTGCTCAGCATTTGGCGCGATAGCACCGCTTTCGATAAAGCCTGTCATTTGCCCAAGTAACGTAACCAGAGCAATATTCAAACCGACCACGGTAATTGTACCAGTGACCATATGCGAGCGCTTGATAGTGATGGCAATCATCACCACGAGTACCGTAATCACTACGGCGATAATCGGCGCGTAAGGCACAAGCCCTATCAAATCATTCATTGTAATCTCATTCATGACTTAACGTGCCTCCATTACATCAAGCAGTTGCGACGCATCTACCTGTGTCACTTGACTGTATATATATGCGTTGTTGATCCACTGCATTGCGTGACTTGAGGTATCAAGGAACGGCTGTGGATATAATCCGAGCCATACCAAACCAGCCGCTAACATCAATAGTAATGACAGCTCGCGCTTGCCCAAATCTTTTAATCTACGTGCAGGCAACCCATGTGACTTAGTCTCTCGCTCTGCCAATGCAGCGATGTTGTTTTCACCAAATAACGCGCGATGAATCAAAATAAGTGAGTATAGACCTGCAAGCACCAAGCTGAATGTCGCAAACACTACAAACACAGGATACTGAGCAAATGAGCCAAATAAAATCATGAACTCGCCAATGAAGTTACCTGTACCTGGGATACCCAGCAACGCTGCACAGAAGAACATCAAGATCGGTGCGTAGTAACGGAACTGTCCCCACATACCGCCCATCAAGGTCAAATCGCGTGTATGCAGGCGCTCATATAGCTGCCCTGCCATGATAAATAGTGCGGCTGAGCTAAGCCCGTGCGCAAGCATCTGAATCATCAGACCTTGTAAGCTGAGTAATGTTCCAGCATAGATTGCTAGTACCACAAAGCCCATGTGCGAGATACTGGTATACGCTAGCAAACGCTTCATGTCGGTCTGCATAAAGGCGAGCCACGCCCCATAAAAGATACCAATCGTCCCCAAGGTAATGGCAATCGGTGCAAACTCTTGTGACGCTACTGGGAATAGCGGCAACACAAAACGAATCAAACCATAGGCAGCAGTCTTAATTAGAACCCCAGCCAAATCCACCGAACCTGCCGTTGGTGCCTGCGCATGCGCATCTGGCAACCAGCCATGAAAAGGTACAATCGGCAACTTCACCGCAAAACCGATAAAGAAGCACAGCATAATCGGATATTCCCAACCGCCAAGTGACGTACCGAGCAAGTCATTATAGTTAAAGCTGACCACCCCTGTTTGGGCGTAGCTGATAATGACCAACACCAAGATACCGATGAGCATGATTAGCCCAGACGCTTGGGTATAAATAAAGAACTTGGTCGCTGCGTACTCTTTGGTTTTGCCCACCACATCATGACCCCATAGCGCGATCAAGAAATAGATAGGAACCAGCATCATCTCCCAAAAGAAGAAGAACAAAAACAGATCAATGGCTAAGAACACACCGATGACACCGCCCAAGCTCCATAGTAAGTTGAGATGGAAAAAACCCACACGGCGCTGAATCTCGTTCCACGAACAAGCGACAGCGGCAATACCGAGCAGCCCTGTTAGACCCACCATCAGCAGCGACAAACCATCTAGCGCCAAATGAAAGCTGATACCAAAGCTTGGTATCCACGGCACACTAAACTCAGCGACCCATGGCACGTTTGCATCCGGCGCGATCACCTGCTTACTCATTCCACTAAAATCGCCCTGCTGCCAAAGCACCAATGACAAGGCAAAGGTCAACATCATACCGATCAAGGCAATCCAGCGCGGCAGACGTTTATTAAATCGCTCTACCACCCAGCATAGCAATCCTGCAATAAAAGGAATTGCGATTAATGCTGGTAGCATCCACGTTTGTTGTAACTCAATCATCTTTACACCACCGTCATCATTACCAGCACCAGCAATACAGCCATACCCAAGCCAAAGCTTGTAGCATAACCTCGAAGTGACCCTGTTTGTGTGGCAGACAATACTTTATTACCTGCCGAAGCCAGCTTAGGCAAGAATAGCCACGTTTTATCGATAGGGTCAGCTTTTAATAAGCGGCCGATGAACAAAAAGGATTTGACAAAAATTAAATCATACAGCGCATCGAAACCTAGGCCATGATAGCACCAATGATATAGCGCCCCGCCGATACGTGAGCGCTTAAAGCTCGTGAGCAAGCGTCCTTTATTGACCACATATAATAGTGCTGCCAATATCAAGCCGGCCACCATCGCACCCATCGCGATATACTCTGCGGTGTGCTTAGCATGGTCTTGACCCGCGACTTCTAATAAGTGACCCACGCTCTCTGGCAATACACCTTGTAGTGGCGGTGTAATCCATGCACCAACAGCGGTAGACAATACAAGTAATACCGTCAAAGGTAACCAGTAAGACAGCCCTGATAGCTTGTGCGCATGGGTTTTTTCTTCACCAAAAAAGACAATCCAGATCATACGGAAGGTATAAATTGCCGTTAAGAATGCACCAAAAACACCCATGTAAAATAGTACTAAGTGACCAGTGGCATAAGTTTCCCAAAGAATCGCTTCTTTAGAATAAAAACCAACGGTGACCCAAGGTATCGCAGCGAGTGCTCCGCCACCAACGATATAACACCAAAATACCAATGGTATCTTTTTGCGTAGACCGCCCATCTTAAAGATGTCTTGCTCGTGATGTACCGCAAGGATGACCGCACCTGATGATAAGAATAGTAATGCTTTAAAGAAAGCATGGGTCATCAAATGGAAGATAGCCCCTTGCCACGCGCCCACGCCTAAGGCCAAAAACATATAGCCAATCTGACTCATGGTCGAGTAAGCAAGGATACGTTTGATATCAGTTTGAGCAAGCGCACAAAATCCAGCGACCACGAGCGTTAACGCCCCGACACCGCCGACCCAGTACAATAAAATACCTGGCGTTAGCTCAAACAATGGATGCAGGCGGGCGATCAGGTAAACGCCTGCCGTTACCATCGTCGCGGCGTGAATCAATGCCGATACGGGCGTTGGGCCTGCCATCGCATCAGCAAGCCATGTGTGTAGTGGCAACTGCGCTGATTTACCCATCGCGCCGCCAACCAACATCATCGTAGTCAGTATCATCGTTGGATTATTGATATCGAATACGTCTGGGGCGCGCGTAATAATTTCTTGAATATTAAGCGTACCGAATTCGCGGAATAATAAAAACAAACCGAAGGCTAAGAACACATCACCGACACGCGTGACGGTAAACGCTTTCATCGCCGCGCGGCCATTGGCTCTATCGCGGTAATAATAACCAATGAGTAAGTACGAACAGATGCCAACGCCTTCCCAACCAAGGTATAGCAAGAACAAATCATCTGCGAGTACCAGTAATAACATACTGGCCACGAACAAGTTCATATAGCTAAAGAAACGGGCAAAACCTGTATCGCCTTTCATGTACCAAGAAGCAAATAGATGAATCAAAAAGCCAATGCCAGTGATGACACCCGTCATGGTCAGTGCAAGACCGTCAAAGCTCAAACCGAAATGCGGCGCAAAGTCGCCAACTTGGAACCATGTCCATAGCGGAACTTCAATTACCGTTCCAGCTGGATTGGTGGTCAAAAAGGTATAGCTAACGACTAGCGTACATAATGCTGATAACAGCATGCTACCCACGCCAACAATCGCTGCAACCGTCTCTGATAATTTGTCGCGCATAAAGGCTAAAATCAAAAAGCCAATGAGCGGGAATATAAAGGTTAATGGTAATAAACTCATGACATCATCCTTTCATCTCATTGGCGCTATCGACATCGAGATGCCCACGCTGATGGTAAAAACGCAATAATATTGCCAGACCGATTGATGCTTCAGCCGCGGCCAACGTCAAAATAAAGATAAACATAATCTGTCCGTCTGGATCGACCCAGCGACTCCCCGCCACCACAAATGCCAATGCCGCCGCATTCATCATAATCTCAAGGCTCATGAGCATGAACAGAAAGTTACGTCTTACCATGACGCCGCACAGACCGATGGCAAATAAAATACCTGCCAAAATCAGTCCATGACTCATGGGTATCATACCCAGTACATTTTGCGCCTCAGCAGCTGGCTGTACTAAGCCTGCCACCTCGTGGGCAAACGGCACGTTTGACACATCTTGTGCCACGCTCGCTGCTAGTACCATTAGTCTGACTCCTTGCGCGTGACTCGTTGTACACCTACTTGCTTACCTACATAGTCATGCGGGTCAACATCTTTATATTCATAAGGCTTAGCCATTTTTACGGCGTCACTATCTGTATAGTCATTGTTGTTATAAATACTGTCATTTTCATATTGCTCAATACTACCAACGCTTGGCTGAAAATCTTGGCTTGCATGACCGACTATCTCTTCATCAATCGACTCTTTACCCAAGTGATAGGCGGCAACCAAAGCCGCCAATAGTAGTAAGGCTGCTACTTCAACGAGCATAATATACTTGGTAAACAGTACCGTGCCCACTGCTTTGGCAGAGATTGTGGTACCTCCCATCATCACGGTATCATCATGACCCATACCAATCATCGCATATAGCACAACGGCAATGATTATCGTCAATCCTGTCGGTATCGCCCATGTGCCAGCATCGAGCCAACGCTCTTCGCGCTCCTCATTACTCATGCCCAGATTGAGCATCATAATGACAAAGACAAATAGCACCATGATAGCGCCGGCATAGACCACAATCTCAAGTGCACCAGCAAATGGCGCACCTAGTACAAAAAATATCCCTGCGATTGCCAGTAATGACACAATCATCGACAAAATAGCATGTACTGGATTGGCCTGAGTCACGACGCGCAAGCTGGCAAATATCGCCACTGCCGCCAGTGAATAAAATCCAGCCAGCTCAGGATGATTCAAAATATTCATCATGGTAGCAAGCTCCTTAGATCAATCGGTGCAGACTCATTTTGTGCCGCCCCTTTTGGTTTGTCCGCTACCGCCATACCTGTCACACGATAATAGTTATAATCAGGGTATTTACCCGGTCCTGAAATGAGCAAATGCTCTTTTTCGTAGACCAAGTCTTGGCGCTTATATTCACCCAGCTCAAAATCTGGGGTCATTTGAATGGCTGTCGTTGGACAGGCTTCTTCACACAATCCACAAAAAATACAGCGTGAGAAATTGATACGAAAAAACTCTGGATACCAGCGTCCGTCTTCACGCTCCGCTTTTTGTAATGAGATACATCCGACAGGACAGGCCACCGCACACAAGTTACAAGCCACGCAGCGCTCATCTCCATCGGGATCACGTGTGAGCACAATACGTCCGCGAAAACGTGGCGGTACTGGTACCGGCTCTTCAGGATAAAGAATGGTGTCACGCGGTCTGAGCGCGTGACTGTTGACCATCCACATGCTGCGGACAATGGTAAATATACCAATGACGGTCTTTTTTATGGTAGTAAACATGGGATTATTATCCTTATCAGCTTTACCCTAATTCATCAGTGATGGCTAGTAATGACTATAACGTTGGGGAAAAGATCAAAATGACCGCAGCTGTAACCAACAGATTGATCAAGGTTACGGGCAGACATACTTTCCAGCCAAAATTCATCACCTGATCATAACGCGGGCGCATGAGCGAGCCTCGAGCCAAAACAAACATGGTCATAAAGAAAAGCGTTTTAATCATGAACCAAAAAGCTGGTGGAATAAATGGAATATCTAAGTTAAAAGGCGCAAGCCAACCACCAAAGAACAAGCACGTCATCAAGGCAGAAATCAAAACAACGTTGACATACTCACCGATGAAGAACATACCGAACTTCATGCCCGAATATTCAACATGATAGCCTTCAGCCAGCTCTTGCTCTGCTTCTGGTTGGTCAAATGGATGTCTGTGCGTCACTGCCACACCCGCCACCACAAAGGTTAAAAAGCCAAAAAACTGCGGAATGATATACCAGCCGTCGACTTGCGACTCAACAATAGCACGCAAGTTAAAGGAGCCTGTTAGCGCAACCACGCCCATCAATGACAAGCCCAAAAACACTTCATAACTGATCGTCTGTGCTGCTGAGCGTAAGCCACCAAGTAATGAGAATTTATTGGCAGAGGCCCAGCCACCGAACATCACGGCATATACCGCAATGCCTGCCATAGCAAAGAAAAACAGAATACCAATATCCCAATCAACCACGCCCAGTGTCGGTGAGATAGGAATAATGGCAAATGACGCCAAGGCAGTAAACATCGCAACTGCAGGCGCCAAGGTAAACATAAATTTATCAGTAAACTTAGGTGTCCAGTCTTCTTTAAAGAAGATTTTGAGCATGTCGGCGACCAGCTGCAACGACCCAAAAGGTCCTACGCGGTTTGGCCCATAGCGATCCTGCCATAAGGCCAGCATACGGCGCTCATAAACGATCATTATTGCGGCAACCAATACCACGACCAAAAAGATGACCAATGATTGACCCACCAAAAACAGAATAGACCAAGTATCAAAGCTCATGCTACCCGCCAAAAAGCTTGGCACATCAGGGATAATACGGGTAACTTGCATATTACACCTCCTGTGTGGTGGTCGGCGCTGCGTTCATTTGCGCCGTGTCGTTATGGTTGGTCGTATCATCAGCCATGCTACCCATCATCGTCACCGGTGCATCTACTTTACGCACCGACGCGGGCATCGATGGATGGATGATATCCACCTGCCCCACTGGATAACCGATACAACCTTCTGCCAAATACTCGACAAGCTGCACTGGCAAAGTCACTTGGTGATGATCGATTTCAATGGCTAGATAATCACCAGCAGCAATATTCCAGTCTTTGGCATCATCTATACCGACACGCCATGCCGCCACTGGAAGCTGCTCTGCGACGATTGGGCTACGTGATGCCATCATTGAGCTGGCATAAATATTATAGATAGGCACTAGCTTTGCTTGGCCTTGCTCTATATTAGTGGTGTTTGCAGACATAATTTGCGGTGCCACGTACTGACGCGTCGCCAAGCGCTCTAGTTGGTCAAACAAACGCACCCCTGGATCACCATTTTTCAGATGACCGCCGACTTTGTCTTGGTATTTGTTCCACGCCTGCGGGGAGTTCCAACCTGCCGCATTGGCAAAAGGAATCATCGAGCTTGGTGCTTCTTTACCGCTATAACCTTCCATTGAGAAGGTCAAACCAGTGTCCAAATCTTTTGGCTGCATCGGCTCATGCACTGAGATTGGCGCACGCATAGCAGTACGACCTGAGTAACGACGTGGCTGACGCGCGATTTTGAGACCAGTAATACGGTAATCCGCTTCAGGCGCAGCACCTTTAATACCAGCCAATTTGGGATGCGTTGCGATTAATGCATTGATGACATCATCAAGCTGTGTCCAATCGACATCACGACCTTCAATACTACTGTGCACGGCATGTATCCAGCGCCAGCCCTCTTTAATACCGCTCATGGGATGATAGTAGTTATTGTCATAGACTTGGAAAAAGCGCTGCGCACGGCCTTCCGCCGATATCAATGTACCGTCTGCTTCTGCAAAGCTTGCTGCTGGCAATACAATATCGACATCTTTGTGCCAATCGAGCAGTTGATGATCAAGTGCAATGACCGTTTTGTCGCTCAGTAGCTGCGTGAGTTTATTGGCATCGATCGCATCTGTTAGCTGGTTTTCTGCGACCACCACCACATCGAAATCGGTCGCCAGTAGCTCTTCAACAGACTGACCACCAAGCATACACACGCCCATGCTATTGGCATCAGGAACGGTTAGATAAATACCAGCTTGCGCCTGATAATTTTTGTTTACTTCTTTTAACTCAAGATTTTCTGCTGGCTCACGCTCGACATCATCCTGTGCTTCTGTATTTAAGCCAGTTTGAGGCTTATCCGGCTTGGCTGACAGCTCTTTATCTTCTTCAGGCTGATCATTAGCCGCTTTTGCTTGGGCTGCTTGAACTTTTGCATTATGCGCTTCAACCTGCTGCTGCTCAGTCGCTTTGATGGCGGCACGTTTTTGGGTCAACGCTTGGGTGATCTGCGCCGCCGCTTCTATGAGTGCAATAGAAGACAAGCTACTACCCGAGACCACTAACGGCTGATCGGCTTGAATCAAATCATAAGCGATTTGTTTGGCCAGCATTTGCATACCATCGGTATGATCATTGCCATCCGTGTTTTTTTGCTCAGTCGCCTGTGGGTCTGTCACTTGTTGTAGATCATCAGCAAAATCTGCAATCTCATCAGCAACTTTGAAACCAAGCTTTGTGATGTCTTCAGGGGTTGCGACCACACTGACTTTACTGATGTCTTCTAGCTTAGTCTGGGTTACATCGATGACATAGACTGGGCTTAGGACATCTTGAGCGATACGTTTGACGGGCTCAGCGAGCCAAGGCTGCGTCTGTAGTGCCGCCGCCATTTTTAGGCCTTCATTTTTTGCGGCTTGACGTACTGACAGTGCGACACGTGATGACGTTTGGGTGATGTCTTCGCCCAACACCAATACAGCATCATGTGCTTCAATATCAGTCATGCTAGGATTATAGATACCTTCAGTGCTGAGCACTTCGATACATTTATTGACCAATGCTTGCTGCTGGTGGTTTAGACCTGTTGAGAAATTATCAAAGCCAACCAGGTTTTTTAGCGCAAAGTTGGTCTCTAAGCTGGCGCGCGGTGAGCCAATACCGATGACTTTTTTGTCTTTGAGTCGTTTTATGGTCTCATCAAGCGCATAGTCAATATTGATTTTGACATGCTTGTCATTGATACGCTCAAGCGCCTGCACCGGACGATCTGAGCGATTGACATAGCCGTAACCAAAGCGACCACGGTCACATAAGAAATAGCGATTTACGTCACCGTTGTAGCGGTTCTCAACACGGCGCAACTCGCCATAACGCTCGCCTGGCGAGGTATTACAACCCGCTGAGCAGCCGTGGCAGATGCTGGGTGCATACTGCATGTCCCATTTACGGTTGTAGCGTTCAGAGTGCGTTTTATCAGTAAACACACCCGTTGGACACACTTCGGTTAAGTTGCCTGAAAATTCGCTTTCAAACTGCCCATCTTTATCACGACCAAAATAAACGCGGTTGTTTGAGCCATACACCCCCAAATCTTCGCCGCCCGCGTAGTCTTTATAAAAGCGTACACAACGATAGCAAGCGATACAGCGGTTCATCTCATGCGCGATAAAAGGACCAAGCTCTTGGTTTTGATGCGTGCGTTTGGTAAAGCGATAGCGACGACGGCTATGACCTGACATATAAGTCATGTCTTGCAAATGACAATGTCCACCCTCTTCACAGGTTGGACAGTCATGTGGATGGTTGGTCATGAGTAGCTCAACCATGGACTTGCGGAACGCTTTGGCTTCATCGTCCGTCACAGAGATGTACATATCATCGCCAGGAGCGACCATACATGACATGACCAGACGACCACGCCCTGCTTTCATGTCATCAGCGTTTTGGAATTGCTTGACCGCGCACTGACGACATGAGCCTACTGAGCCTAGGGCTGGATGATAACAAAAATACGGCACATCAATGCCGAGTGATAAGCAGGCTTGTAGTAAATTGTCGCTGCTATCTACTTCGACAGTGGTTCCATCAATATGTATGACTGCCATGCCGCTCTCCTTATTTCGCTACTGGCTGTTGGTTGGCTGCCGCATCAATCACATCGACACCAACCGCCTGCGCGATTTTTTGATCAAACTCTGGACGGAAATATTTAATCGCACTCATTAGGGGTTCCACCGCACCTGGTGCATGGGCACAAAACGTCTTGCCAATCCACAAATCACGCGTCAGACCCTCTAGTTTCTCGACATCGCCCACTTGTCCCTCACCATTATTGATAGCGGTCAGCAATTTGACGCCCCACGGTAGACCATCACGACACGGTGTACACCAGCCGCATGATTCGCGCTGAAAGAAAATCTCAAGGTTACGAAGTAACGGCACCATATCTTGCGACTCATCGACGACCATGATAAGCCCCGTACCCATACGGCTACCAGCCTCTTGAATGGCATCAAAATCCACGACCACATCTAAATGATCGGCGGTCAAAAAGTCCGTTGAGGCCCCGCCTGGTAGCCAAGCCTTGAGGGTTTTGCCGTCTTTCATACCACCTGCCAAATCCTCAATGATTTCTCGAGCGGTATAACCAAAGGGTAACTCCCAGAGACCTGGATCATTGACCAAGCCTGAACAGCCAAATAATTTGGTGCCCGGCGTTTTGCTTTTACCTTTGATTTCAGATAATGACTGATACCACTCGACACCGTGATTCAAAATCGCTGGCATATTACATAAGGTCTCAACGTTATTGACAACGGTTGGACGACCCCATGCCCCAGAGATTTGTGGGAACGGCGGCTTGGTACGGGGGTTGGCGCGGCGGCCTTCTAGGCAGTTAATCAGTGCGGTCTCTTCACCACAGATATAACGGCCAGCGCCCGTATGTACGTGCAAATTAAAGCTAAAATCTGAGCCTAGAATATTGTCGCCCATCAGATTATTGGCTAGGCACTCATCGATAGCAGCGACCAAACGCTCAGCCGCCAAGATATATTCACCGCGAATAAAAATATAACCGTCAGTAGCACCAATCGCATGAGCGGTAATGAGCATACCTTCGATCAGCTGAAAAGGTAGACGCTCCATTAAGAGGCGATCTTTAAACGTGCCCGGCTCCATTTCATCCGCATTGCAGATGAGATAGCGCGGCAAACCATCTGGCGGCGACATAAATGACCATTTGAGACCTGCGTTAAAACCTGCACCGCCGCGACCTCGAACATTGGCCGCTTTGATCATGTTACCGACGTCTTTTGGCGATTTAGATAGCGCTTCTTTTAGACCAGTGAAGCCTTTTAGAGACTCATAAGTGGCTAAATCAAGCACCGCATCATGATGCGCCAAACGCCACGTCAATGGCTTGGTTTCGCTAGTGGCGGTCGCTTTGTCACCATAGATTGGAACACGCTGTGCATTTAGCTGGCTTGGCGCTTGGCCTTGACCGCGACGAGCAATTTGCTCTGAAATCGTTAAACTCATGCGTATAGCTCCAATAATTGCGCGACCTCAGATGGCTGGACAGGGCCGTAAGTGTCTTCATCAATCAGTACCGCTGGTCCCTTATCACAGTTGCCCAAGCAGCAAATTGGCAATAGGGTAAAACGTCCATCAGCAGTGGTTTGACCGTACTCTATACCCAGCTGCGATCTAATCTCAGCCGACAGCGCCTCATAACCTGTCAAATAACAAGCCACAGAGTCACATATGAGAATCACATGGCGACCGACAGGCTGGCGATAGATACGGTTAAAGAAAGTGGCGACCCCATCCATGTCTGACATCGGAATATCTAGGATATTGGCAATAGCATTTGCTTGCGCGTCATCGACCCAGCCATTGCGTTTTTGCACGATTTTCAGAGCATCTAGCGAGGCGGCGCGCGCATGGGGATAGTGATGCATATATTCATGAATGGCAGCAATCTCCTCAGGGGTGAGGATGCTGGCCACATCTACTTTTGGCATTTTATCGGAAACAATTTTCATAATCTTCTGTCTTTCCTCACTCATCCTGCTCTATCACAAGCCAATATCAGTCTAATTACCACTGTGGTTTTATTGACAGGTAACAGCATTTTGGTGTGCCATCAGGCAATAATCTATTGATGAACAAATACTTTTGAAGCAGCGGCTTTAACGATCACAATCCGCCATCACAATATCAATCGATGCCAAATACATAATGGCATCAGAAACCAGTGAGCCATTAATGACCGATGGCATCTGCTGTATATGAGCAAACGTTGGCGTACGGATACGCGTACGATAGCTCATTGTGGCTTTGTCTGAGGTAATATAATAACTGTTCAGACCTTTGGTCGCCTCGACAATCGTCGTACACTCACCCGCTGGCATTACAGGACCCCATGATACGGAGATAAAGTGGTTAATCAGCGTTTCGATATCGTTCAGTGTACGGTCTTTCGGCGGTGGTACGGCCAGTGGATGATCTGCTTTATAGGGGCCTTGTGGCATGTTGTCCATACATTGACGGATGATACGCAATGATTGACGCATCTCCTCAACTTTGACCATACAGCGATCGTAAGCATCACCGTTGTAGCCAACCGGTATCTCAAAATCGTAATTCTCATAGCCCATGTAAGGACGCGCTTTACGTAAATCAAAGTCTACACCAGTCGCACGCAAACCTGCACCTGTCACACCCCAAGCCAATGCTTGCTTGGCATTATACTGAGCGACGCCTTGGGTGCGACCTTTGAGCACGCTGTTTTGTAGTGCTGCTTTGACATACTCGTCCAAGCGTTTTGGCATCCAATCTAAGAACTCACGAACCAAACGCTGCCAACCACGTGGCAAGTCAGCCGCCGTACCGCCAATACGGAACCAAGCCGGATGCATACGGTAGCCTGTCACGGCTTCGATGACGTCATAGGCTTTTTGGCGATCGGTAAACATATAAAATACAGGGGTCATACCACCTGCATCCTGAATGAATGTACCGACATATAGCAAATTGTTGGTAATACGGAAAAACTCGCTCATCATCACACGGATAGTTTCGGCGCGAGGTGGGACGGTAATCCCAGCGAGCTTTTCCACCGACATGATATAAGGCAGCTCATTCATCACCCCGCCCAGATAATCGATACGGTCGGTATAAGGGATGAATGAGTGCCATGTTTGACGCTCAGCCATTTTTTCTGCACCGCGATGGTGGTAGCCAATATCAGGGATACAATCGACGACTTCCTCGCCATCTAGCTGTAGTACTAAGCGAAACGCACCGTGAGCGGACGGGTGATTAGGACCGATGTTCAAGAACATAAAATCTTCATCGCGGCCTGAGCGTTTCATACCCCACTCCTCTGGGACAAAACGCAGATTCTCTTGCTCGTATTGCTGCTTGGCCGTATTTAAGAAGTACGGGGTAAATTCCGTCGCACGCGCATGATACTCTTTGCGTAGTGGATGACCTTCCCAGTATTTTGGCAATAAAATACGAGTCAAATGCGGATGACCGCTAAAGACAATACCGAACATATCCCACACTTCGCGCTCATACCAGTTGGCGTTTGGCCAAATATTGGTCGCGCTTGGCACATTGAGATCGTCTTCGCTCAGCGCGACCTTGACGCGTACGTCGCTATTGCGCTCAAGCGACATCAAATGATAAAACACCGTAAAGTCACTGTCAGGTAACCCTGCACGATGCTGACGCAAGCGCTCATCTATGGCTGACAAATCAAATAGCATGACGTAGGGCTTGGGCAGTTTGCGCAAAAATAAAAGCACGTCTAATAAAACTGCACGCGCCACCCAGACTGTTGGAATCTCATCCACAGTGTGCTGTACGACAAATTTACCAGCATACTTTTGCTCCAGCTCTGTGATGACGGCTGGGACGGGCTTGATCTTAGGATCTGTGTTTTCGACTACCGTGACCATGAATGATGTATTCCTTCATTAATCATAACTGAGCGATGTCAATCACAGTTAAGCTATGTCAGTCATAACCAAACCATGATGAGCGCATAAAATATTGAGGTTGCTAAATCTACATGCTATCTAAATTTAGATGCTATCAGGGCTGCGCAGGTTTTTTACAGCAATACGATCTGCTTGTTTACGGTCACGCTCAGGGGTCATCTGCGGTTGATAGACCCCCTGCTCATTGACATGGATGCCCAGCGGACGACGCTCTTTGGTGATAGATTCTTGTAGCAACATCAAGCCTTGAATCAATGCTTCTGGACGTGGCGGACAGCCTGGCACATACACATCAACAGGGATCACTTTATCCACCCCTTGTACGACAGAATAGATGTCATACATGCCGCCTGAGTTGGCACAAGCACCCATAGAGATGACCCATTTTGGCTCAAGCATTTGCTCATAAAGACGCTGAATAACAGGGGCCATTTTGACAAAACATGTACCAGCAACGATCATAACGTCTGCCTGACGGGGTGAGGCGCGGATAACTTCGGCCCCAAAGCGTGACAAATCATGAACGGCGGTTAAGGTAGTAGCGTATTCAACATAACAGCAAGAAGTACCAAAGTTAAATGGCCACAGTGAGTGCTTGCGACCCCAGTTTGCTGTTGAATGAACGAGATCTTCTAGACGACCCATAAAGACGTTTTTATTGACTTCATCCTCAATCGGATCATTGACCGTTTGGCGGGTCTGCGCAGGATAGGTATCTGCATCAGGGTTGGCTTTTGTTAATGTGTATTTCATAACATACAACCTTTATATTAGGCTTGGCGTCACACTCATCTTGTATACGCTGTCGCCAAAAATTTCGTTATTAATAAGGGGCCAATCACAAGCAATCGTTGCAACAAAATGCGATCAGCGAAAGCCAGCAGCACTCACTAGTTTGCAGGCTTGTCGTTTTGTGCAGACGTCGCAAAATCCACAGAAGTCACATTACCTGTGGTATTGATATGATCAATGTTTTGTAGATGGCGACGGTTTGTCTCAATATTGTTTGAGACATTGATTTGACCGGATGATTGCGCGGGTACTTTACCAGTAGGATCGACCATCAGCTCATGAGCACCATCAAACTTGGTGATATCTGCTAAGTTAAAGCCAGCAGGCGCGGCATATAAGCGTGCCTTTTTACGCAGCTTGTCAGCAGGTGCCCAGTTCATCGCGCCCAGACTCAGCTCATAAATCAAACCGATAATCAGAATAGTGATAAAGGTAGCAGCAGCGGCAAAACCAAGCCAGCCGGCCTCTCGTACTGACACAGAATACGCGTAGAGATACAGCGCCTCTAAATCGAAAATCACAAAGAAAATCGCGACCAAATAGAATTTAGCAGACAAACGAATACGGGCGTTGCCAGATCCGACAACACCCGCTTCAAATATTTCTTCTTTTTGTGAGCCTTGAGAGCGACCGCCAAGTAAGCGCGGTACCACCAGCATAAAGACAACTAGCCCAATGGCGGCTAAGATAAAAGCAATGGCTGACCAATTAAAAGCAGACATGATAATACGTGCTCCTCACCCAATCGAGTGTCAGACGCCGTGCAAGCAATGCCAATCAAGGTCATCTTGCGACAGGTCAACACAGACGAAAACACAAAGCAACTGTCACTGTATTTAAGTCACTGCTACTGTATTTAAGTAACTGTCATTGAGTCACATGTTAGGTATTTTGCTGGTAATAACCAATTATTGAGCTTATTGACGACGGTGTCAGACCTGACCAACGGTAGAGATTCCGCTATGTATGCGGATAGATAAAGGCTGGTCGCCCAACGCATCTTCTAACAACGTAAGATCAACGTATTAAATCAATATCATATCTGACTGCGTACTTAATTGATTTAATAGCTCATTACACGTGGTCAATAATGACGTAACAACTGGCATAAATTATTTACGTACTATACGCATCTCAGTGTTTAAAAGCTAGTTTTTAACTGCATTGAACAGTCATTTTAAGTGTAAAAAAATATGTTTTTTCTCATTTTACATTATGATATAGACGATAACTTATATTAACCCCAAATCCATGCTTTCTGAGCCAAGTAAACACTGCGACCATTCAAAGCAAAACTCAGTCAACTCGATGGGCGTTTTCGTCGATCAACTCCGCCCCAAAGTCATCATTTTTGCTTTATAATGACCCACCTAATTTGATGATATGTCATCATCAACTCCTAAACACTATTATCCTTATAATACATACTATTCAGTTATCACGATGATATTGATTTGGATGATAGGCATGGCCCTCATTTGCTTGTGCACTATCAGTCCTACTCTCTTTTTGCTTTTGTCTTACAGGTCACGTTATGAGTCAACTCAATCCCAAACAATCCGAGGCCATGCTCTACGTATCCGGCCCCCTACTGGTACTCGCAGGTGCCGGCTCCGGTAAGACCTCCGTGATTACCCGCAAGATTGCCTATTTGATTCAAGAATGCGATATGCCAGCCGAGCGCATCACAGCGGTGACCTTTACCAATAAAGCGGCACGTGAGATGAAAGCGCGTGTGAGCAAACTGCTCCCAAGTGAAAAAACGCGCGGCCTCACGGTCTCGACCTTTCACCAATTTGGCCTGCAGTTTTTGCGCTATGAGCTGATGCATACGCCACTAAAAGGTAACTTCTCTATCATGGACAGCGATGACAGTAAGCGCCTCTTGATGGAGCTTATGATGCGCGACAACTTGAGTGGTGCTGAAAGCCGCGAGCTGGTCGGCAAAGCCATCAAGATGATTTCTGATTGGAAAAACGATTTGATTGAGCCTGACAAGGCAGTGGAAACCTTAGACGATCCAGAAGAAATGATTTTTGCGACGCTTTATGCGCTTTATGAGCGTAACTTGCGTGCGTATAACGCCGTCGATTTTGATGATTTGATTGTGCTACCTACCAAGATACTGCGCGAAAATAGAGAGCTGCGTGACAAATGGCAAAACCGTATCCGTTATCTGTTGGTCGATGAGTACCAAGATACCAATACCGCTCAGTACGAGATGATTAAGCATTTGGTTGGACCGCAAGGGCGATTTACGGTGGTGGGTGATGACGACCAATCTATCTATGCGTGGCGCGGGGCAAAACCTGAAAATATGGCGCTGCTAAAAGAGGACTTTCCAAAACTAAAAATCGTCATGCTTGAGCAAAACTACCGCTCTACCACGCGTATTTTGACCTCAGCCAATGCCGTTATTCTGAACAACGAGCATTTATTTGAGAAAAAACTGTGGTCAGATAAAGGCCAAGGCGAGAAAATCCGCATCATCAATTGCCGTAATGATGACGATGAGTCTGAGCGCGTCGCCAAAGAGATTGTCACGCACAAATTGCGGTTTGGCAATGAGTGGGAGCAGTATGCGGTGCTCTACCGCAGTAACTTTCAGGCACGAATGCTTGAGGCACAATTGCGCCAGCTACAAGTTCCTTATAAGCTATCAGGCGGTCAATCCTTCTTTGCCCGTAGTGAAATCAAAGACATCATGGGCTATCTACGCCTGATTTTGAACCCCGAAGACGACAGCGCGTTTTTGCGTATTATCAATACGCCCAAGCGCGGTATGGGACCTGCGACGCTAGAAAAGCTTGGCTTATTTGCTCAAGAGCATAGTATCTCGCTACTGGCTTCTTGTACTCATGCCGGCTTGGCTCATGTGTTGCCGTCAAAAGCGTATGGCACGATCAAAGAGTTTGGCGAATTCATCGAGCACTATACACGTGAGCTCGATCAACACCCTGACCCTGTGCCAATCGTACGCCAAATGATTGATGAGACGGGCTATATTGATTTTGTCCGTAGCGATGCCAAAACCCCGCAGCAAGAAAAAAACCGTATTGATAATATCGATATGCTCTATACCAGTATCCAATCGCTCATTAATCGCGCGGAAGAGGACGAGGATCGGACGATTGATACCATCATCCGTAAGCTGGTCTTGCTCGATATGCTTGAGCAGCAGCAAGAAGAAGAGAACACCAACAAAGTCAATCTAATGACCTTACATGCTGCAAAAGGTTTGGAGTTTGACTTTGTCTATATCATGGGGCTTGAGGAAGAAATGCTGCCACATCGTAACTCTATTATGAGTGAGACGATCGAAGAAGAGCGTCGCCTCATGTACGTGGGCATCACCCGTGCGCGCCGTGAGCTGACACTGACACTGGCAACCCAGCGCCGTGCTGGTGGTCAAATGCGCGTGACCTCAGAATCACGGTTTTTGGATGAGCTGCCAGAAGATCATATCGACTGGCCCGCCAAGGCCAAAAAGAAACAAGCCACTAAAGATCCGGCAAAAGTGGCTGATGAATATTTGGCCAATATTCGCGCTTTATTGGGTAAACGCTAATAGGGATGCGAATACGATTGACACCAATGACAACACCATGAGCAAACACCCATCCAACGTTTGATGCGTTGCCATTATTAACATTTTTTAAGAGATATTGGAACCTTTATGCCTACGCCACCGCCTGAACAAGAACGACCATCGACCCTGCAAGGGGATTACAATCCTGCAGAGTATAGCGCTGAGTACAAGCTGCTGTACCTGCAAGAGTTAGTCGCAAAAGAAGCTTCCAAAGAGATTGCTGAATTCCTCGCTAAGCAATCAGAGTACGAGATTGCTAACTTGCTAGAGTCCTTCCCTATCCAAGACCGCCTGCTGATTTGGGAGCAAGTACCCGATAATATCAAAGGTGAGGTGCTGGCCGAGCTAGAAGATGAGACGCGCCAGCCTTTACTTGAAAACGTCTCCTCCAAAGAAATCTCCTTATTCACTCAAGATCTAGATGCCCAAGACATCTCGGAGATTTTGGACACGGTGACCGACAGCGTCCGCACCTCGGTGATGGCGACGCTGGACGAAGATATCCGTGTGCAGGTCAATAAACTCGACACCTATGCCGATTGGGAAGTCGGTCGCTATATGGACCCTGATACCATTCAGGTCAGAGACGACATTACGCTGGCTGAGGTACAAGACTGGCTGCGCGCCAATGACGATCTGCTCGACGACGAAAGCCAAGAGCTGTTGGTCGTCGATCAAAGCCAGCAGTTGCTTGGGCTGCTAAGCTTGGTGGATTTGATCAAACATGATCAAACCACTTTGGTCTCAGAGCTTATCGACCCTGCTATCACCATCAATGATCGCCTCAATATCACCGATGCGGCGGCGATTTTTCGCTCAGAAGACATTCGTTTTGCCCCTGTCATCAACAGCCATGGCGAGCTGGTCGGTCAGTTGAATGCCGAGGACATCATGGAGATTATCCAAGATGATGTCGATAGCACCATGAAAAACCTCGCAGGTGTCAGCCAAGATGAGGAGCTGTTTGCCCCTATCTTGACCAGCGCCAAAAGCCGTAGTATCTGGCTCGGTATCAACCTGTGTACCGCCCTATTGGCGGCGGCGGTCATCGGTCAGTTTGAGGCGGTGTTGGCAAAAGTGGTGGCGCTGGCGATTTTAATGCCCGTGGTTGCCAGTATGGGCGGTATCGCTGGCTCGCAAACATTAACAGTCGTCATTCGTGGTATAGCGATGGGTCAAATTGGTGGCTCCAACCGTTTATGGCTACTGAATAAAGAGCTGTGGGTCGGCGCGATAAACGGTACGATATGGGCGATAATCATGGCGTTTATCGCCCAATTGTGGTTTCATGATATCAAGATCAGTGCGGTCGTTGGCTTGGCAATCGCCATCAATATGACTGCAGCCAATGTCTCAGGCATTAGCATTCCTTTACTCCTAAAACGCATGAATATCGACCCTGCTCTATCAGCGTCGGTGATTTTGACCACCGTCACTGATATTGTCGGTTTTATGTCGTTTTTGGGCCTAGCAAGTGTGCTGATACTGTGAGTGAGCACCAAAGCAGTCATGTAGCAGTCATTGACTTTTTTGTTTTTACAAAGCCAATCGGCGTCGCCTGAATCAGGCATTTTTTTGAATTTAATTTACAACCTATCCAATCGTTGAGTGAGTGCGTTATGCAAGCTGTACAAGTAAAAGTGTTAAACCCGAAAATCGTTGAAGACAAGGCATTTTCTTTGCCGACACGTGCAACCGATGGCAGTGCTGGTATTGATTTGCGCGCCTGTATCGATGCGCCTTTGACCATCAAAGCAGGGGAAACACATCTTGTCGGTACAGGTCTGGCTGTATATATCGAGGACCCTAATTATGCTGGGATGATTCTGCCGCGCTCAGGGCTGGGCCATAAGCACGGTATTGTTTTAGGGAATTTGGTGGGTTTGATCGATGCCGACTACCAAGGCGAGCTGATGGTCAGTATTTGGAATCGTAGCGCTGCGGATTTTGTATTAAACCCAGCAGAGCGCATGGCGCAGTATATTGTCGTCCCTGTCGCTCGCCCTGAATTTACCGTGGTCACAGAGTTTAATGATACCAGTGCGCGCGGCGCAGGCGGTTTTGGTCATTCAGGTCGCCAGTAGACCGACTTGCTTTTTTTGACTATTTAATAACTGTCGCTTGAATGGAAGACAGGCTCTAGAAAACCTCTACTATTTTAACCATCACGCCATAAGGAGAGTAAGCGATGCCATCTTTTGCTGCGCAGCAATCCTTATTTCGTGCTTATGATATTCGCGGGCCGCGTCAGCATTTTACCACCGATTTTATTCAGGCATTGGGGCACGCTTTTGCCCATCTATATCAAACCGCCGAATACCGAGACACCAGCGCTGATATGGATGCTTTGGCAAATGTCGATCCGTCAAATATCAGTCAGTCAAACACAAATCAGCACAGCATCAGTCAGCAGCATACCCTTCCCAATACCATAAACAACACCAACAAACAAAGCATCGTCGTCATCGGCTACGATGTGCGCTGCAGCAGTGATGACATCGCACATACCTTAGCGACTATCTTGGCACAGCATGGCCTACATGTCATTCAGCTCGGTTTGGTGACCACACCGATGATGGCATATTGGGCGGCGCAATATCAGGGACATGGCATTATGGTGACCGCCAGTCACTCGGCCAAAGACATCTTAGGCATAAAATGGCTGGTAAACCATCAGTCCCCTAGCTGTGCTGAGATTCAAGCGCTCTATCAGCAGCTAGTGCCTCCTGATACGCCGCTTGCTTTGACTGCAGCGATAGGTTCGCTGGGGCATCTGCCAACGGAGCAAGTGAGTCATGGCTATATCGACGCCATTTATCATGTTTTTAGCCAGCTATATCCTCTATACCCTATAAGTGGTGAGCAGACCTGTGATAAAGCATCACCCCATCACGGACAATACAGCGCAGCCCAGCGGCCATGCAGCGACTGGCGCTATGCTGCGCCCAAGCTTGAGCTGACGGTAGTGATCGACTGTATGCACGGGGCGACCAGTCACATCGCTCAGCCTTTATTTCAGCGTTTTTGTCAGAGCGTTGTCATGCTTAACGATACAGCAGACGGTCATTTTCCTTTGGGTAACCCCGACCCTACTGAGCCAAGTCGGCTCAAACAGTTGCAGCAAGCGGTCACCACGCACAAAGCCGATATCGGACTGGCGTTCGATGGCGATGGCGACAGGCTGATGGTCGTCGATGAAAATGGCAAGACGGTGATGCCAGATCATCTGTTGTATCTACTGGCAAAATCCGCGCTCTGCGATAGCGCGCCTAACCCAGCTTCAACCGCGGTGCCTCAAGTACTGTTTGATGTTAAGTGCTCCCACCATCTGCCTGCATTGCTGGCCGAGCTGGGCGCTGAGCCTATCGTGAGCAGGACGGGGAGCAGTCTGATGCGCCAGCAGATGCAGCATACCGATAGCCGCATTGTCTTTGCAGGCGAGTTATCGGGGCATTTTATTTTTAATGACAAGCGTTTTATCGCTTATGATGATGCCATGTACGCGGCATTACGGCTATTGCATGGATTGGCCGCTCAGCCGGACGATGCTACCAAAACCTCCTTAGCAGCTATCACCCAAAGCCTGCCTACGCTGGTCAGTACCGCCGATCATTATCTGCCAGTACCGTATGCCCTCACGCGCGAGCGCTCTATCGTGACGCAGCTACAGGTTTTTTGTCAGTATATACAGCAGCTCATGGATGCAGCCCGCGAGCAGTCCGATATAGCAGAGTCTCAAGAAGATTGCTTGGTCAATCCTACCTGCAGCCACACAGTTGCTAATGAACGCTCGTCTTGTGATTGTATAGCGCAACAGCCCGCTATCACCTTAGCGCAGGCGCGGCAGTTATTGCCTATCGGCACGAGACTGAGCTGTATCGACGGTGTGCGCTTGGATTTTGCGCATGGTTTTGGCGTATTGCGGCAGTCCAATACCAGTCATCACCTGACCGCGCGCTTTGCAGGTGATAGTCTTGACAATTTAAAAGAAGTACAAAACAGATTTGCCGCTTTATGCCGACCCTTTGATCACAGACTGGCAGAGCAAATCATCGCGATTGCTGCTGAATAACTTATCACCCCCACTTTTTTGGCTTATATTTTTACCCTGTACCTTTACCGTAGGAGTTTGTAATGACGCTTAATCTAGACGATGCCAAAATCACTGCTGAAGTATTGACCACTGCCCTGCCTTATATTCAGCGCTTTGTCGATAAGATCATCGTGGTCAAATACGGCGGTAACGCCATGACTGACCCTGCGCTTGAGAGCTCATTTGCCCGTGATATCGTCTTACTCAAAACCGTTGGCATGCATCCTGTCGTCGTTCATGGCGGCGGCCCGCAGGTGGACAACCTGCTAAAAGAATTGGGGCGGCAGTCTGATCGCATCGATGGCATGCGTGTCACTGACAAAAGCACCATGGATGTCGTCGAGATGGTACTAGGCGGCAGCGTCAACAAATCTATCGTCAGTCTCATCAACAAACACGGCGGCCGCGCTATCGGCCTAACTGGTAAAGATGCTAACTTAATTCAAGCAAAAAAACTGATGATGGACAAAATAGGTACCGATGGCGTCGCTGTACCTGTGGATTTGGGGTTCGTCGGTGATGTGGTGAGTGTCAATAAAGACGTGATCAATATGCTCATCTCCTCTGATTTTATTCCAGTCATCGCCCCACTTGGCGTCGATAGCGAAGGGTATACTTATAATATCAATGCCGACTTGGTGGCCGGTAAAGTGGCGGAGTTTTTGCAGGCAGAAAAACTCATGCTCTTAACCAACATCAAAGGGGTATTGGGCCGTGACGGTGAAGTGGTGACTGGACTAACACCTAAGAAAGTCGATGGCTTGATTGAAGATGGTACGATCTCAGGCGGTATGATTCCCAAGATTCAATGTGCACTTGATGCGGTGCGTAGCGGTGTCAAAAGTGCGGTTATCGTCGATGGTCGTGTGCCTCATGCGACCTTACTGGAGATTTTTACCAACGAAGGCGTTGGTACACTGATTAGCCGTGAGATAGAGGCCTAATTCAGCTAAAAACAGGAATCAGTCATGTCTCTTCCGCTATGGTCTCTGCTATTTATCTTAGAAAGTATCTACTGCTGGTGGATTATTGGCTACGGCGGTGCGCGCTGGATAGAGGGCTGGAAGTCGTTCTTTATGATTGAGTGGTTTGCGCTTGATTGGACAGCAGAGCAAATACGTCTTTACGTGCTCATTATTTGGTGCTTTAGTGTGATTTGGTTTATTGTTGGCGTTATTAAGCCTGAGCTAAGATTTTATTATTAGCTCAGGCGTTTTATGCCCGTTTTTAACCAAACACACGCTCAAACTCCGCTTCATCAAAACCGCACAGCAATATCGGCTGATTTTTATCTGCTAATTGACCTTCTACAATCGGACGTTTGATCATACTGGTATTTTCTACCAGTAACGCTATCGCGGCGTCTACACTGGCATCAGCTTCCGATTTTTGCTCGTCAGTGAGCTTGCGCCATGTTGTGCCGCGCTTATTGAGCACTTTATCAATTCCTAACGCATTTACCCAGCGCTGTACTGCTTCTTTATCGACACCTTGTTTTTTATAATCATGAAACTCATAGCTGACGCTCAGCTCGTCAAGCTTATTGAACGCTTTTTTCATGGTGCTACATGATTTGATGCCGTAGATGGTGATGGTCATTGTGACTCCCTATAAGTGCAGATTGATTTGCCCATTATACCTAAGGCTGACTGGATATAGAAAATTCCTCACTTTTAATCGTCAAACCTCATCAGCGACTGCATCATATCGTCGCAATTTTTGCCAAATTACGCTATGCTATGGCATTGTCAAATTCCACCTATTTTGAACAGTATTAAACAAATCCGTATTAAATAAATCAGCATCAACCAATTTCGAGCCGACTATGAGCAACGCCGTGACAGCAGACCAAACCGACAACCATCATTATAACCCGCAAGCGATCGAAGTCGCGCAGCAGACCAAATGGGACACTGATAAGCGCTTTGAAGTAAGCAATGAGCCAAGCGACAAACCAAGTCGTTATATGCTGTCAATGTTCCCCTACCCAAGCGGCAAGCTGCATATGGGCCACGTACGTAACTATACGATTTCTGACGTCTTAAGCCGTTATTACCGCCTAAAAGGGTATGAGGTCATGCAGCCAATGGGCTGGGATGGTTTTGGCTTGCCAGCAGAAAACGCCGCGATTGCCAATCAAACGCCACCTGCGGCGTGGACGTTTGCCAATATTGATAATATGCGCGCGCAGCTAAAACTACTTGGTCTGTCTATTGATTGGTCACGCGAGTTTGCCACTTGTAGCCCTGAATATTATCAGTGGGAGCAGTGGCTATTTTTGCAATTATACAAAAAAGGCCTGGTGTACAAAAAGCTATCGACGGTCAACTGGGACCCCGTTGATAATACTGTCTTGGCAAACGAGCAAGTCATCGATGGCAAAGGCTGGCGTAGTGGAGCTGCCGTCGAAAAACGTGACATCCCTATGTACTACTTCAACATCACTGACTATGCTGATGAATTGCTCGATGATTTGGATCAGCTAGAAGGTCACTGGCCCTCTGAAGTATTGACCATGCAGCGCAACTGGATTGGTCGTAGTGCCGGTATGGAAGTCCACTTCCCTTATGAGCTCGCTGGCGAAGAAAACACCTTAGATGTATTCACCACTCGTCCTGATACTTTGATGGGCGTGACTTATGTCGCGGTTGCCGCAGAGCATCCACTCGCCCAATACGCTGCTGAAAAAGACGACATGATTGCCCAGTTCTGTGCCCTTTGCAAAAAAGGTTCAGTGGCTGAGGCCGATCTTGCCAAAGCCGAGAAAATCGGTATGGACACAGGTCTGACTGTGACGCATCCCCTGACGGGTGAAGAGGTGCCAGTTTGGGTCGCCAACTATGTACTGATGAGCTACGGCTCAGGCGCAGTGATGGCTGTGCCTGCTCACGATGAGCGCGATTACGAATTTGCGGTGAAATACAACCTACCGATCAAGCAAGTTATTAATACGCCTGATGGCTATTTTGACGAAGCAAAAGCGGAGGCTAAAGCAAACAATACTGAGGTCAATCTTGCTTATACCGAGCGCAACACTCTGGTCAATTCAGGTGAGTTTGATGGTTTAGATTTTGAGCAGGCGTTTGATGCCATGCTTGCCAAACTTGAGCCGAAATCGCTGGCTAAGAAAAAAATCCAATACCGCCTGCGGGATTGGGGCGTGTCGCGCCAGCGCTATTGGGGCTGCCCTATCCCAATGATCAACTGTGAGCATTGTGGTACGGTGCCAGTTGAAGAGCAAGACTTGCCCGTTGTGTTGCCAACCGACGTCGTGCCTGATGGTCGCGGTAATCCACTCAAGAATATACCAGAGTTTGTCAATACCACTTGTCCTAAATGTGGTAACCCTGCTGAGCGCGAGACCGATACCTTTGACACCTTTGTAGAGTCAAGCTGGTATTACGCCCGCTTTGCTAGTCCAACTGACACACAAAACATGGTCAACAAGTCTGCTGCCAATAAATGGCTGCCAGTCGATCAATACGTGGGCGGTGTTGAGCATGCAGTGATGCATCTGTTGTATGCGCGCTTCTTCCATAAGCTCATGCGAGATGAAAACTTGGTCACTGGCGACGAGCCATTTGCTAATCTAATGACGCAAGGTATGGTGCTCGCTGGCACCTTCTACCGTGTCAACGCGGATGGCAGTACCACTTACTACTTTGCAGAAGACATCGATATCGACTTCAACGAACGTGGTCAACCAATCAAGGCCATCCTAAAATCAGATGGACAGCCAGTCACGATTGGCAAAATCGAAAAAATGTCTAAATCAAAAAACAACGGTGTTGATCCACAGCTAACCATTGATAAATATGGTGCTGATACGGTACGTTTATATACGCTATTCACTGCACCTGCCGATCAGACGCTTGAATGGTCAGATGACGCGCTAAAAGGCCCTTACAACTTTGTGAAAAAAGTATGGCGCATCGCTAATGATCACATGCAAGCGCTAACGGCCGCCAATATCAGTATTGATACGCTGAACGGTGCTATCTTGAACACAGAGGGTCTGAGCAAAGAAGCCAAAAACTTACGCCGTAAAACGCACGAAACCATCGCCAAGATTGATAGTGATTTGGGTGATCGTCTGGCATTGAACACGCCTGTATCAAGCCTGATGGAACTTGCCAACGAGTTGACTGCCTTTAACGCCACTAGCGAGCAAGAGCTACACGTTAAGCACGAAGCGTTGACCAATCTGCTGATTATGCTGTCTGTCTATGCGCCGCACGTTGGTGAGCATTTGCTTGAGCAGCTCGGCCTTGATACTTTAACCTTAGATTACCCGACTGTTGATGAAAGTGCGCTGGTACAGGACATGATTACGATGGTCGTTCAGGTCAATGGTAAAATGCGTGGTAAGATGGATGTCGCACCGAACAGCGATCCTGAGCAGCTAAAAGAGCAAGCCCGCACTATGGAAAGCGTAGCAAAGTTCATCACAGGCGAGATCAAAAAAGAAATCGTCGTACCCAACAAGCTGGTTAATATCGTGGTTGCAGGCTAGTTGCCTAGGCTTAGTGCTCTAAGCCTTTTTATCATATGAGGATAGCGTTTATGTCGTATAAGCATCGAGCTGGGCAATCACAACCAACGCCAAGCGCACTGCACTTTGGTACAAAACAATCTGGTGGAAAGAAGATTGCGACGGCATTGCTCGCAGCATTACCTATGTTTGCGATATTGGGTGCAACGGCGGGGCTTAGTGGTTGCGGTTTTCAGCTACGCGGCTATGATTCGCCAATGCTGCTCAATGCCAACAAAACAGCCGTCATTATCGAAGACAATCGCACCTCATTTCCTCTAAAATTGCCATTGACGAGTCGCCTAACCACGTTAGGTGTCGATGTCATTGATAATATGAGCGTAGAGGATGTGATGCGTAGCAATCAACAAGCTAGTGCTAAACCGATTGCAGCGATCGATATCAGTAACATGCGTTTTAAACGTTACGAGTTGGTGGGTGTATTGACAGAGATTCGCTTGGTACTCTCTGCTGATGTCAGCTACCAAACGATCGAGAACGGCAAGCCAGTCACGCTTACCAATCCCATCCAAGTCGAGCGTAGCTATCAATACAATGAAGCATCCGTCAGTACTGATGACCAGCAAGGCGACCAAATTCGTGATTGGCTGTATGATAGCTTGGCACGTCGCATCACGGATCAATATGTGGCGATTTCGCTACCAAAAGTTGCACCTGCTGCCAAGCAGTCTGTACTGATGAATAAAGGTGTGACACCAACCGTCGTCGTCGTACCACAACCGTAATAGTTAGTCGTTCTGATTATCAAACGATACCATTTCTAGAAATATGAGTAGAAAACTAAGCGAGCGTAAGTACTAGTAAACTCGGCTAGCTTGACACTGCTGATCATATTTTTGGAATTGGTATTACCTGCTCATCAACCTGTGTAACACCACGCTATGCAAGATACTTTCATAAAAGCCTATCCAAAACTACTGCAGCCTTCCGTTGCGGTAGCGGGCTTGTGGCTGGCGCACGGTGACGAGCCACTACTGAGTCAATGGTTGATAGATGCGCTGCGCCCACACTGGCGCGCGCAGAACTATGCAATCAAACGTATAGAGCTGATTTCTGTCAAGAGTTGGCAAGAAGTACTGTCAGAGCTTGGCAGTCAGTCTTTATTTGATGATGCTAGCGCGGTAATCGTGACGGGAAATCATAAACCTGACAAAGCAGTTATCGCTGAGTTAGAACGTTTTGCGGTCGAGGCACAAGCTGGCACACATGGTCATAGTGTATTGTGGCTCACACCTAAGCAAGACAAACGCAGCCAGAGCAGCAAATGGTTTGCTCCTTTTACGCAGTATGGCAATGTCATTGATTGCAATTTATACAATGAGCAGCAGCGCCAACAGCTACTACAAATACAAGCTCAGAAGTTTGGCTTACGACTGTCTCAAGAAGCGTGGCAGCTACTCATGTCACACACTGAGCATCATTTGCTAAGTGCTTATCAAACCCTATGGCGATTGTCTTATCTGTTTGCACCGCAGCTAGTGGCTAATAGCCGTACTAGTGAAGATAGTGCTACTGACAATAGCACCGAACCATCTAATAGCTTTTCACAACCTGTGAATAATGTGGCATTGGATATTGCAGACCTACAAGCAGCGTTGGTCAGCGATGCGCAGTTTAGTGTGTTTGATTTGTCTGATGCGATGCTTGCGGGCAATAGTACGCAGGCTGCCAAAATCATGTTTCAGCTAAAGTCGACCGATGAGCCCACTACTTTAGTGCTTTGGGCTATCAGCAAAGACATGCGTCAAATCATTCAACTTATGGACGGTCAAGACCCTCAAGCATTAGGCATTTGGCGTAGTAAACAAGGGTTGTACCAACAAGCCTGCCGCCGTCAGTCAAAAACGCACACGGCCGAATGGCCTGCCCTGCTTTACCGCTGTGACCAAGCCATCAAAGGCCTCATTCGTCAGCCAGCATGGGAGCTATTATTACAAGCGGCATTGGAGCTTGCAGGTAAGCGTTTATTTGCGATGCGCTAAGACAGACCCGCTTGTCACCACCTTTTATTGTTTTTCTTATTAACAAGTTATCCATCTCTTCTCTTACTGATTTATACATTTAAACGCTGTAAATTCAGATTCTACTACCCTATTTTGTTCTCCTATAATCTCCGTTTTATTGATTTTTAGTAAGCATTTCTTTTCTGTACCTGTCTCTGTTCTTCTACCTTAACCTTTCGTAAACTAATTTCCATTCCCTTTTGTAGATGAAGTCTCTACTATATCTACACTTGATTTAATTGTGATTGGATTGTTGTCATGCGCAAAATAAGCAAAAAGTCTGCTATCAAATGGGGTGTCATCACCTTAATTATCGTAGCATTAGGGGCTTTGGCCTATACTTTTTTAAAACCAGAAGAAGCCACACCTAATTATTTAACCGCAACCGTTGAAGTCGGTGATATTGAAAACAATGTCATGGCCTCTGGTAAAGTAAAAGCGTTAAATACCGTCGATGTAGGGGCACAGGTATCTGGTGAAGTAAAACGCCTGTACGTTGAAGTCGGTGACGAAGTCAAGCAAGGCGATTTGATTGCGCAGATTGATCAAGTGACTCAGAAGAACAGCCTGAGCAATGAACAAGCCAGTCTTGAGCAAAGCGAAGCCGCGCTACAAAGTGCGCAAGCAGAATCGTTGAGCAAACAAGCCAGTCTAAAAAGTGCCTATGCTGATCTTGCCAGCCGTCAGTCTGAGCTCAAACAAGCACAGTCTGACTTTGCGCGTTTGCAAGACTTAGTCGCTATCGATGCTATCTCACAACAAGAATATGACACGCAGGCGACCAGTGTCGAGACTGCAAAAGCAGCCGTTGCCAATGCACGTGCGGCTATCGACACAGCTAAAGCCGCGATTGCGACCACAGAAGCCAATATAAACAGTCAGCAAGCAGCGCTACGCAAATCACGAACCAACGTCAGTACTGCTGAAGAAGATCTAAGCTATACCACGATTCGTGCACCAATATCAGGTACAGTCGTTTCTATTACGACTGAGCAAGGTACTACGGTCAATGCTAACCAAACGGCGCCCACATTGGTGACGCTAGCGGATTTATCGACCGTGCGTATCAACGCGCAAATCTCCGAAGCTGACGTTATCAATGTCAGTGCTGGTATGCCTGCTTATTTCAATATTATCGGTAATCCAGACAAACAGTATGATGCGACATTAACCGCTATCGAACCTGCCCCAGAGCAGATCAGTAGCACCAGCTCGACAGACGCTGCTATCTATTACGTCGGCTACGTAGAAGTACCAAACCCTGACCGCTTGTTTCGAATCGATATGACGGCACAGATATATATCATCGTCAACGAAGCCAAAAATACTCTATTAGTACCATCAACAGTGATACAAGAAAAGCGAACTAAAGAAAAAGGCAAATCAACAACGGGCAAGTTTGTACGTGTATTAAAAGATGACGGAACCGTAGAAGAGCGTACTGTAGAAGTCGGTATTGATAACCGAGTAAATGCGCAAATCTTAAGTGGTTTGAAAGAAGGGGAAGAAGTAATCATCAGTGAAGAGAGCGGTAAGAAATCAGATAGCGGCCGCGTACCTGGCGGACCTCGAATGTAACTTGTGCTTTAACTATGTTGAGTAAGAAAGGCTTGCTAAACATAGCAGCCCTTTCATAACAACACTATAACGCTTATTAGCCTTTATTAAAGACACTGCTATGACTATATCTCAATCTCCTAAACCGTCGACTGAAGATAGCTCTGAAAGTAGCATGGCTCAAAACTTAGGGTCACACACTTCTGCTAATCGCTCAAGCAACTCAGCAAAAACCAATACCGCTACCCACTCTGCATCAAGCAAGCCCATTATGGAACTATCTGGCATTATCAGAGAGTTCCCTGCTGGTGAGCAAACCATTCGCGTCTTGCATGATATCAATCTGACGATTCACCAAGGTGAGATGGTCGCTATCATTGGACAGTCAGGCTCTGGTAAGTCCACCTTGATGAATATCTTGGGTTGTCTAGATCAAGCCACTGCTGGTGATTATAAGATTTATGGTCAATCCGCCCGTAAGCTTGATGCCGATCAGCTAGCAGAACTGCGCCGTGAGCACTTTGGTTTTATTTTTCAGCGCTATCATTTGCTTGGTGATATCAGTGCCAAAGACAACGTCGCCGTCCCTGCCGTGTATGCGGGCATGGATACCGAGGCACGCACCAATCGTGCTGAGAAGCTACTAACTGACCTCGGCCTTGGCAATAAGGTCAACAATCGTCCCAATCAGCTCTCAGGTGGACAGCAGCAGCGTGTTTCTGTCGCTCGTGCACTGATGAATGGTGGCGATGTTATCTTAGCAGATGAGCCAACTGGTGCCCTAGACAGTAAGTCTGGCGAAGATGTCATGGCGATTTTGCATGACCTCAGCGCACAAGGTCATACCATTATCATGGTCACTCATGATCCAAAACTAGCAGCACAAGCGGAGCGTGTGATTGAGCTCAAAGATGGCCATGTCATCGCTGACTATCAAACTGAGCATTATAAGCACACAGACAAAAAACCAGAATCTATCCTTGGCGAGCATCGCAAAAGTGCCTTTGGTAGTTTTATTGATCGACTGCTTGAAGCATTCAAAATGTCTTTGCTTGCCATGCGCGCGCATAAGATGCGGACCCTACTGACCATGCTCGGTATTATCATTGGTATCGCCGCGGTCGTATCTATCGTAGGTCTTGGACAAGGCTCTCAGCAGCAAATCCTAGCTAATATTAGCTCGTTAGGTACTAATACCATCACCGTCAATGACGGCTACCCTAGAGGCGACCCTAGACGCCGCTATAATGATGACAATTTGACACCAGAAGATGCAGAGGCGGTCGGCAATCAGCCCTATATTATCAGCGTTAGCCCTCAGGTAAATGCCAACTCTAGCGTTCGCTATCGTAGTATACAAGAGGATGCTACCGTCAACGGTGTTGGTGAAGACTATCTAACCGTCACTGGTGAGACATTGGCATTGGGCCAAGGGTTTGATGCGAAGAGTATCAATTTACGCAGCCAAGATATTATTATTGACAATAATGCCAAAGAAACCTTCTTTTCAGAGGTCGACAACCCTGTTGGCGAGGTTATCTTGATTGGGAGTGTTCCTGGACGCGTGATTGGTGTGCTCGAAGAAAGCGACGGTGGCTTTGGTCCCAGTGTGACGACGCCTACTATCTATATGCCTTATACGACGGTAATGTCGCGCGTCACCGGTAGTACCAATATCGACCGCTTTGTGGCGTTGTTAGATGATAGTATCTCTTCTAGTGCCGCAGAGACGGCCATCTCTGACTTGATAGAAAGTCGCCATGGCAAAGATGACTTTGAGCTACGAAATTCAGACTCTATCCGTCAAACCATTGAGTCAACGACAGGTACGATGACCCTACTTATCTCATCAGTTGCAGTTATTTCGTTGATTGTTGGTGGTATTGGGGTCATGAACATCATGCTAGTCTCTGTCACCGAGCGCACCAACGAGATTGGCGTACGTATGGCAGTAGGCGCACGTCAGAGCGATATCATGCAGCAGTTCCTTATTGAGGCCGTTCTGGTCTGTATTTTAGGAGGGCTGATTGGTATTGGACTGGCCTTTGCCATTGGTGAATTAATTAATAGTGTGGGCGGTGATAATTTCAAAGTTATCTATTCATCAACCTCTATTATTGCTGCTTTTGTTTGTTCGACGTTAATTGGCGTAGTATTTGGATTCTTGCCAGCACGTAATGCCGCCAAATTAGATCCTGTTGAAGCACTTTCTCGAGACTAATAATCGATTATTGACTCGCTTTAGCCAAAAATAGAGCAGTCAATATCGATATAATGGCAAAAATTTAAAGAAACTGGAATAAATTGGCAATTTTATAAGAGAATTACACTTTTTTTATCATGTGGGGTTGTAATTGTCATAATAATATATATAATGTGCTCTCACGTTTAGAGATACAAATTAACTAAACGGGAAAGCAAGCGTCATGCTTAAATTATTGAGTATTGTTTGCAAGTATTAGGGCTGTTAGCTCAGTTGGTAGAGCAGTTGACTTTTAATCAATTGGTCCCGCGTTCGAGTCGCGGACAGCCCACCATATTTAGTTTAATCTTTATTAATCGTTCTGCCCTATCCGGTAGTAGACTAATAAAGATAAGTTTAAAAGACATCGTCAAGATGTTTAGTTTTAGAAAGTTCTTTAGTTAGAATTTTCTCTTGCAATAAAATGCAAACCTAGTTTGGATACAGTGTTTTTAGAATTTACGAAAATGTAAATTCTCTTGCGCTCAGATGAAGTAGTACTTCATTTAATCCTCGCTCAGGGCTGTTAGCTCAGTTGGTAGAGCAGTTGACTTTTAATCAATTGGTCCCGCGTTCGAGTCGCGGACAGCCCACCATATTTAGAAAGCCCAGTTACTATGACAGTAACTGGGGGTTTTTTCGTTTGGGCTTTTTGATCGTTATTTTATCTCTATTTACTCTTGCGACGTTTAAAGAGGTTAAAATCGTTTTTCTTACGCCATAACAATTTATGTCTGATCGTGTCTTTGATGGTGCGCGGGTATTTGGGGGCTTGGTCGATGAACGTATCAAACTCTACCTCACTCATTGCACGCTCTCGGCCATGAGCCATCATTACCATTGATGGTTTTAAATCTCTGATTTTTTTTAACGATTGCTTATAAGCTTTGGGATCATAGACAGGAAATGGCGCCACAAACTTATGACGTAATTTGATGATGAGATCAGCCGTATATACTTGACGACTGGGCAAATGAAATAAAGACAAATCGCGATCGGTATGCCCAGGCGTCTCTAACACTTGCCACTCATCGAACCTTGGTACAATATCACCATCGGTGACGGTGATATCTGGCTGAAGACTTGCTGGATAATATAAGTTTTTAAATGTGCGACCTTGCCGCCTCGCCACATAGTACGCAAGATTCATATCGACCAGATGCATCGCTCGTCCACCAATACCGCCGTACCACTGACTTTTCTTATCAGCAGAGATAATGCGGCAGCCAGTCTCTTGGCGAAACTTGCGCGCACCGCCCGCATGATCCGGATGCATATGGGTGACCACCACCACTTTTAGGTCTGTTATCGGCCTATTTAGAGTATCTTTGATATACCCAAGTACCATTGACACATCGGCACGGCAACAGCCGTCTAGTAGCATGATTTTATCTGGATATACTGCCAAGTAGCTACTTTGGATATAACCCTCTAGACGTACAATTTCACATAGACTCATTGGTATTCCTTACCGCATTCATCCTCATTATTATGATGAGGCTTGTGCTCCCTTCCGTAGATACTATTTAGTATAGCGCCCGTCAATTCAAAAAAAATGACTTTGAGTGAACGCTTGTGACTATAGATACGGTTGATAATAGTCGCATAATGCGTAACATCATTAATGACGGCGTTTATACTTCCAGTAAAAACGCAAAAAACCCAGCGCTTAGGCTGGGTTTTCTACATTAAGCATTTACTTTATAGATTTACAGCTTATACCATCAATTACGCTAGCGATTACGCAAGGTCACGTACCTTTGGCTCACGCTCCCACAGACGGGTTTTGGCATTTTCAATAAAGCCATCCACATCATCAAGTGGTGTGACAAACGCATCTTTTTCGATAGGCAACTTGCTCAAGATATGCTCTTCGGTCGCACCACAATAAGCGATGGCTTTGCAATGATTGTACGCATCGTTGAACCAATCTAATGCAGAGCTGTCCATGGCCAGCTTCTTAGCTTGGTCAGGCATGATAATACTCACTACCGCATCAAACAACACTGACGGCCCACCCGCGAGACGCTCATCCGCTTGTATACGTGTACCATCATCTAATATCACTTCTTTGTTAGGCGAAACAATCTTCACACTTGCGCCTTCAGCTTTCGCCGCATCTTCAAACTTCTTGATTTCGCTGTGTTTCGAGCCTTCTGCAACTAAAATACCAACCAAGCGACCTTTTAGGCTCTTCGGTGAGATACCGATGGTTTGCAGCGCTTTTGAGGTGCCAAGATCCTGTACAGGAGCGGCGGCGTCTGCTGGCTCTGGCAGTTCCATACCAAGTGCGCTAGCCACACGGTTAGCCAAATCTTCATCGATATGAATCAAGTGACTAAGGACACGAGTACGTACATACCCCGTATCTACTTTACCTAGCTCAAACGCGTAGGCAGTGGCAATATGGGCTTGCTCAGCTGGCGTCTGGCTACGATAGAACATACGCGGCTGACTGTAATGATCGGCAAAGCTTTCGGCACGGATGCGACCTTTGACGCCATCATCCAACTGCTCATGGAACGATTCAAATCCGCGTTTGTTACTCTCGCGAGGTCTGGTTTGGTCCAAGCTCTGTGGCTCATACAATGTACGAGTCTTCGGCACCTGCATTTGCATATGGCCATCTTGCTGGTTGTTGGCAAACGGGCATTTTGGTGCATTGATTGGAATTTGCGCAAAGTTTGGTGAGCCCAAACGTGACAACTGCGTATCTAGATAACTAAATAGACGGCCTTGGAGCAATGGATCATTACTGTAATCGATACCTGGCACTACGTGGGATGGGCAAAATGCCACTTGCTCGGTTTCAGCAAAGAAATTATCAGGGTTACGGTTCAAGACCATTTTACCGATAATTTTTACAGGTACGGTTTCTTCAGGGATAAGTTTGGTCGCGTCTAGATGGTCAAACGGAAATTCATTGGCTTCTTCTTCGGTAAATAACTGAACGCCAAGCTCCCACTCAAAGAACATACCATTTTCGATGGCTTCATACATATCGCGGCGATTGTAGTCAGGGTCTGCACCTGAGATTTTAACTGCTTCATCCCAAATGAGAGACTGTACACCGAGCACTGGCTTCCAATGGAAACGGACAAAGGTGCTCTTACCGTTTTTGTCCAGCAGACGGAAAGTATGGATACCAAACCCTTCCATCATACTAAAGCTACGTGGTAGGGCACGGTCACTCATCAACCAAATAACGTTATGCATGGTTTCAGGGCTTAGTGAAACAAAATCCCAAAACGTATCATGGGCAGACGCCGCTTGTGGAAAGCCGCGGTCAGGTTCTGGTTTGACCGCATGAATCAAATCTGGGAACTTTAGTGCATCTTGAATAAAGAAAATCGGCATGTTGTTTGAGACCAAATCCCAGTTGCCTTCTTCTGTGTAGAATTTGACCGCGAAACCACGAACATCACGCGGCGTGTCTTTTGAGCCCTTGTTACCTGCTACAGTAGAAAAACGCGTGAATACAGGCGTTTGCTTACCGGTTTCAGTCAATATCTTCGCTGTTGTATATTCTTCTAGTGACTCAGTCAGCTCAAAGTAACCGTGGGCCGCACTACCACGAGCATGGACAATACGTTCAGGAATACGCTCATGGTCAAAATGGTTGATTTTTTCGCGTAATACAAAATCTTCTATTAAGGTTGGGCCACGTTTACCCGCCTTTAGCGAGTTTTGATTGTCGCTGATAGCCACGCCTTGTTGGGTGGTCAATACTTTGGTGTCATCGCCTGCGCGCTGATGGGTTTCGCCCCCATTGCCACGCTCAGTATTCATATCTTTGGCTGGGTCGGTATGATCGATATTATTATTCATAAAACATCCTAGCTAATGAGTAAAATAGTCTCTTCTAAGACCATTAAAAATGTGCTTACACAGGTGTTGTATCCTTTGGGATAATACTGACTTCATCTGTCGATTATCTGTCTGTGATGCTGCATGACCAATTATTAAAAAAGATAAAGGAATAAAAGGCATACGGCTTATCTTACCCAAAAACTAAGTCGCTTATAGTTGCATATATAGTGAAAGTTGTTGATGTTTGGTTAAGGTTTGCAGTCTTCATTAATCTGTCATTTTAGGGCGTCATCAGGGAGTTTTAATATTAACAATCCCATAATGTAATGACGTTATTCTTTAAGGTATGCTTTTATGAGGAATGAAAGATCATCGATAAATAACATTGGCATAGTTTTTAGCCAAATATTTATCTTTTTTATATCACTA
The DNA here is from genome assembly GCF_030454045.1 of Psychrobacter sp. Classification (GTDB taxonomy): domain Bacteria; phylum Pseudomonadota; class Gammaproteobacteria; order Pseudomonadales; family Moraxellaceae; genus Psychrobacter. Next base: position 95,828 of record NZ_JAKDJE010000002.1, read on the forward strand.
TAAGGCGATTAATTATGTTACCAATGACAGATGCTCTCTCCAAAACACCTTATCGCGCCCTACCTTCTGTTGCATCAGTAGGTCTCATGGCATTAATGGTCAGTCAAACGGCGGCCGCCATCACCACCAAAAACGTGATTTATACGGTCGATAACCAAGCCTACGGAGGCTATTACGCCAAAGCCGATAAGCCAAACGCCCCTTTTATCTTATTGATTCATGATTGGGATGGCCTCACTGACTATGAGCGCAAGCGTGCTGATATGTTAGCAAATGAAGGCTACAACGTACTGGCCGCAGATATGTTTGGGCAAGGTATTCGTCCCACCTCTGTCGAAGAAAATAAGCGTTTAACAGGCGAGCTCTACGATGATCGTAACAAGATGCGCCGCATCCTTCAAGGGGCATTGAATGCAGGACGAATGAAGGGTAATGATGTGCGTAATGGCACGACGATGGGTTATTGTTTTGGTGGTACAGTGGCATTAGAGCTTGCCCGCGCAGGATTCCCGCAAAAAGCCTTTGTACCCTTCCACGGTGCCTTTGATATCCCTACGGGTCAAAGTTATGACAATACCAAAGGCGAGATACTGGTGTTCCACGGCTCAGCCGATCAGTCCGTCTCACTAGAGAGCTTTGCAACGCTAGGCAAGACCTTGGAGGCCGCCAACGTACCGCACGAGATGATTACCTATAGCGGCGCACCGCATGCCTTTAGCGTGTTTGGTAGCGACAGATATGATGCACGTGCTGATGAGCGTTCTTGGAAACGTTATTTGGACTTTTTGGCAGATGAATATCAATAATCTAGCAGCCTAAAAAATATCCGGTAGCGTATCTCAGGCACTATAGTCAATCCTACTTAAAAATGTTATAAAATAATTAACAAATTCAATTGTT
>NZ_JAKDJE010000042.1 GCF_030454045.1 Psychrobacter sp.
AGTAAGGTGTTGCTTATTTTTTTCAATGTTTTCTCAATTCTATACAGCCCCTAAACTTATTATTTTTAACATCGAATCGCCTAAAAAATAGTCGCTGTCAGGGCCATGGTCGAATGTTCAACACGCCCTAAGTAATCGATGGTACTGGTGGCTTAACATCCGCGTTTTGACCACGGTGGCGCAGATAGTGATCGAGCACTACAATCGCTAGCATGGCCTCTGCAATGGGCGTGGCTCGTACACCAACGCAAGGATCATGACGGCCTTTGGTCAGCATATCGACTGCTTCACCTTGGGTGTTGATACTTTTACCAGCGGTGGTAATACTAGATGTTGGCTTAAGCGCAATACTCACACGGATATCTTGTCCTGATGAGATACCGCCCAAGATACCGCCCGCATGATTGGCGGCAAACCCATCTGGGGTCAACTCATCACGAGCGCTATGTCCAAATTGACCTGCCACTGCCATACCATCGCCAATCTCAACCCCTTTGACCGCATTGATACTCATCATCGCATGAGCGATATCGGCATCTAAACGATCAAATACTGGCTCGCCCAGACCTACGGGTACACCGCTCGCGATAATATCAAGGCGTGCACCGCAACTGGTGCCTTCACGGCGCAAGTTGTCAATCAAGGTCTCAAAACGGCCAATCGCTTCTTTGTCTGCGCAGAAGAACGGATTACTATTGACAAACGCCCAATCGATCTGGTTCGGGTCTAGTACATTGCTATGCTCATTGCCGATTTGGGTCACATGACCACGAATTTGTACGCCCAGCCGTTCTTGTAAGTACTTCTTGGCGATAACACCAGCAGCCACTCGCATAGCCGTCTCACGCGCTGACGAGCGACCACCACCGCGATAATCACGGAAGCCATATTTCATACTATAAGTATAGTCAGCGTGTCCAGGACGGAAAGTATCTTTGATATCGCTATAGTCTTTTGATTTTTGATTGGTATTGCGAATCAGTAGACCAATAGATGTCCCTGTGGTTTTGCCTTCAAATACGCCAGAGATAATCTCAACTTCATCAGACTCACGGCGCTGGGTTGAATACTTAGACGTACCCGGTTTGCGACGATCCAAATCAACTTGTAAATCGTCTGCAGATAACGCTAAACCTGGTGGTACGCCATCAACGATGGCCATCAGTCCTGCGCCATGTGACTCACCGCACGTGGTGACCGTAAAAACCTGCCCAATACTATTGCCTGCCATAATTGTCCTTAAACAAGTAAACGCTACTGATGACTTTTTGACCAACCTTTTATGATTATCGCTGATCAGTTTTTATATGATCGATTTTGTGACCCACACTCAGCTATTGCATGCTATCTAATAGTTGCACATAAGCGGCAAACAGTTGACGATTGGCTACCAATTCATCATAAGTAATCGCAAAAACCCCATGTCCGCCATGTGCAAACTTCAACCAATCAAACTGAATCTCAGGATAGGCTTGCTTTAATGCCCATTCGCTGTCGCCCACTTCACAGACCAGCAAACCATCTGGGCTAAGGTAATCTGGCGCTTCAAATAAAATACGATGTACCAAATCCAAGCCGTCTTGACCCGCGGCTAATGCATGCTCAGGCTCATATAAAAATTCAGGCGGCAAATCTGCCATGATAGCCGCATCGACATACGGTGGATTGGTGACGATAAGCTCATACTGGTTCTCAGCAGGTATCTTGGCAAACAAATCAGACTCGATTACGTTCACTTGATGGCCAAGGTCATGGTGGTCTACATTGACCATTGCCACTTCCAGCGCCCCTTTATCAATATCGACTGCATCCACAAGCGCATCCACAAAACGAGTGGCAAGCGCGATTGCGATACAACCAGAGCCAGTACATAAGTCTAAGATACGCTCAGGCTGCGACAACTGCTTCACATCTAAACCATGATCATAAAATACCGCTGACTTTTCGTTCGGGCTGACACCCAGTGGTTTGGCAAGTTCAGTCACATCAAAATACGGATGGAACTGCTGACGAATCAATTCTGCAATCGGTGAACGAGGAATAAGAACACGCTCATCAACATAAAAAGGCAAATCACAGAAATAAGACAAATTGATCAAATAGCTCAGCGGCTTACGTTCAGCGATGCGCTCTTCTAATAGTCCTAGCACTGCCTGCTTCTCTGACGTGGTCAAACGACAGTCTAAAATCTGCTCATTGGCTGACCAATCCAAAGACAAGGAATGCAACACAATGGCTGAGGCTTCTGCAAACTCATCGGTCGTGCCTTGAGCAACAACCACATCATAGTTACGCAACTGCGTGACTGAAAAACGAATAAAGTCGCGGATGCTGACCAGCTGCTCGCGCGCTTCTTCTAGCTCGGCATGTAAGTTAGCAAGTTCGCCATCCTCACCAAGAAGTCCAGTCTCTAGATCATACTCCATCTCACCTTCTAAGCCCTTAGACTCATCATCACTGAAGTATTGTTTTTGAAACTCTTCTGCACTCATTGTTTGGTCTTCTGACATATCGCACCTTGTTTCACTATTGGCGGGTTAAATGGCTTTTTGCTAAAAATCGATCTATTAACGAAAAATCTAATCGTATATTATAGACATAAACGCCAAATAGCGCCAATCACTGTCGTTTTTACTAAAACAAAAAATAGTGAAAATAATGAGGAGTTTGCGTAAGCAGCCTGCCTGTCGCCGTACACATTTTGGCTAAAATATTACTCAACTGTAACTAATACGTCAGCAGTTGACGTTTAACCCACTCTAAATGCAAAAAGATAGACCAAAAGTTTGCGAAGCAACCAAATTATGCGCATAATAGCCGCATTAGTAGCAACCACAAGTGATTCAACATGATGAAAATAAAGCCTATTATTACTGCTATATCTATCGCTGCCATGAGTGCCAGCGTTGGCGCACTTGCCGCCACTGCCGATAATACTCGCACATTGCCAGTACGAACGGCAAACGCCATGCCAGGCCTTGCTCAAAAGGTGAGCCTCAATGTGCAAGAAAATCGTAGTCGCTCAGATGGTGCTGCTACTGTACAGTTAAATACAGAGAACGCAAAACCCGTTGATAGCATGAACCAGCTGATCAACACTAAGCAAGACGATCAAAATAGCACGCCAGCACCTGCTGCTGACAACATGAGCGCTGCTGAGTTGACCCTCAAAGATGAGCAATCTGATAGCACTGATGATATCAGCGAAGGCCAAGCGGTCGCTGCACCCAGCGATGTCTCCTCTATCGACTCATCTGATCCACTCGCCTTTGAGTTACCGGAGAGTGAAAAGCGTCAAGACTTCAGTGATGATCCAACCATCAAAAATATCGAAGACAAAGATGGTAAGAGATATACCACATTAAACTTGTCAAATTACGCGCAACAAGTAAACAACGCTGTTTGGTCGCCTAACATGAAAGTCAACTCAGCCATGACGATCAAAATGCAAGCGTTGCTCGATTGGAACCATGCCTCTCCTGGTCCTATCGATGGTGGCTGGGGGATGAACAGTAAAAAGGCCCTTATTAACTTCCAAGCAATGAAAGGCCTGCCAACGACTGGCAAAATGGATCAAAAAACGTGGGATGCATTAATCAAAAATATTCCTGCGACCAAGCCTGTGCTTGTGACTTACACCTTGACTGATGATGATATCAATACCAATTTTGCGACCACACCTGCTGGCGCAGAAGCCAAGTCAAAAATGAAAGGGCTGTATTATCAAGATATCAAAGAGATGCTTGGTGAGCGCTTCCATATGGATGTGCGCTACTTGGATAAACTTAATAAGAACAAAGAATACAAAGCTGGTGAGACCATCACTGTGCTAAATACCCGTGGTGCGCTAAACAAGCGAATCAACCGCGTGGTCGCTAACAAAGCTGATAAAACGTTATATGCTTATGATGGCAACCAACTGGTAGCGACTTACCCAACGACCGTTGGTAGTGATGACACGCCGTCACCACATGGTACTTATAAGATTGTCAATAAAGTCAAAATGCCGTGGTATAAAGCCACAGTCGGTGAAGGCGCTCAGAAAAAAGTCCATATGTTGCCACCAGGACCAAACAATCCAGTCGGTGTGGTATGGATGGGATTATCTAAACCGTCATATGGCCTACATGGCTCACCAAAACCTGAAGGTATCAGTCGCCAAGCCTCACATGGCTGTATCCGCTTGACCAACTGGGATGTGCTAGAGGTTTATGCCAATATCGAAAGTGGCGCAACCGTTGAGCTTAAATAACGCTTTAACCTAGATCGCTATCAGTATTTATTACCAAGTCAGCACTTACTACCAAAAAAGACCTCACTGTTGAGGTCTTTTTTACGTTTGGCGACGCTTTAGCGTTTTTACTATTAGAACCAACATCATCTGAGCATCAAGCCAAAATCTGATCATCCGTTATGCTTTATGACCATCTTCGTTACCAGTGATGCTACCGATTTTTTTGGCAAAGAACATGGTGATGGGAATAGACGCCGCTGCACCCACTGCGACCGCTATTTGCATATGCGCGATCTCATCGAAACCCATAATGAGCGTACTGATGATGACAATCCCTGTAGTGACAGTGCCTGCTATGATGTAAATGACAGCAAATAATGGCCAGTTCATGACTTAATCCTTACTTTATTTGTGGGTATAGTTACTTTATACGCCATATCCCTACTAAAGGTAAGTATTTAATATAGACGCCAGTCTCATACATTTTGGCTGACTTATTCTAAAACCCATGTTATTATAAGGGTATTTCTCACTCATATTTCGCTATCTTCATTAATACTCATTTCCTATAAACTTTTACTCCAATTCCACTTTACATTCAGTCCCTCGATCATATCCTTACTACGATACTTCTTTCTGTTTTGCCCAATATCATGTCTAGCGCTTTGCTTTTGCACAAAAAAAAGACAGCTTATCCCTTATTTTTCATTACAATAATGGTTTTATTTCAACTGATTAATAAAGCCCAATTGCTATGACCTCTTCTGATAATACGTTAGAACCGAAAAAACCAGATGCCGCCACAATGGTACGCAAAACCGACGATATTACAGAGAATACATCCGACTCTGACAAAAATATCGATGGCGCGAGCGATGATGCGCAGCATTCTGACGAGCATAAGGGGGCAGGAAGTGAAGAAGCGCAGGCCGCCGAACCAAAAGTTGTCATCACCTCACCAGAACCTGATGTGGTCATTGCCACAGTAGATACAACTGATACTGAATTGACTGAATCGGCCTCACAAACGCAAGCCAGTGTGTCATCAGAAGACCAGATTAAGGACTCCCAAACTCAATCAGAGATGGCGCAGGAAACGTTAGATGCTAAGTCTAATTCTAATTCCAATGCTGATTCTGAAGCACCTAATAATCATGTCAGTCAACCGGTCGAGCCTATCGCCATTGATCACAGTATTCATGCGAATGATCCTGCCATCGAAGAGGCAGAAGACTCTGATCTGATACCGTCCACGCCTGCCAAATCAAATGAAGAAGAGATAGAAGACGATAACAACGAGAAAAAAGAAGAGGAAGAGGCCGTCAAAGAGGAGAAAGAAGCCAAGCTAGAATCCTACAAGCAATTCGTTGCCGAGCAGTTTAGTGATCAAAAGATAGACTATCCCGAAGTCCGCGTAACCATTGAGGCGAACGCCCTACCAAGTAAAATGTACTTTGTAATGAACACGCTATCAGCCATTATTGCCAGTTATGGCTTGGTGACCAATTCAGCCGCAGTGGTTATTGGCGCGATGTTGGTCGCCATGATGCTCGGTCCGATTACAGGTGTCGCCCTAGCGATTATTGACTACCGTATGCCACTGTTGCGTAAGTCGTTGCTCACCGTGTTAGCGGGGGTATTTTTGGTGATATTGGTCGGCTTTGTGGTGGGTCTATTGCACCAAGGTCAACCGCTGACCAATGAGATTTTGTCTCGTACCCAGCCCACGTCTATGGACTTGATGATTGCACTGGCTGGCGGTACGGCTGGTGCATATGCGATGGTGTCTCCACACCTGTCCGTCGCCGTTGTTGGGGTTGCTGTAGCCACCGCCTTGGTACCGCCACTCGCAGCCAGTGGCATTTTATTTGCCAATGGCGAGATACAGATGGGGCTAGGTGCTGCCTTATTGGCCCTGACCAACATCATTGCCATTCAGTTTACTAATGCCATGGTACTGTGGTTTTTAGGCTTCAGGCGCTTGGTCGATGATGATTATGAATCGGGCACCTATTTGATATTTTTCCGTCGAAATGCCGTCACACTATTGTTACTGGTCGGCTTGGGCATTTATCTTACTCTAAACCTCAATAGCAATGCCAAGCAGCAGACCTTTGAAAACAATGTCAAAGAAGCAATTAATGAACATTTTATCGATCAAGGTAACGTACTGACCAACACACAATTTGATAAGAATAATGGGTTTCAAATCATTCGTGCCGTGGTACGCGGTGAGACCAGTCCAAATTCACAAGATGTGCAGCAGATAGAGGATGTGATTACCAAAGATATGGCAGAAAACTTCCCCAAATACTTGCCTATTAGATTGCAATTGCGCTACTTGCCAGTGCAGGTCATTGAGTCTGATCCATTGATAAAAGACAAGCTTGATGAGACCGATGCCGCGATTTTGACCAATTCACCATGATGCACCCTATATGAGCGGCAAATCATGAATGGACTATAACGAGCAGTTGTAACTCTTGTACCAAGAGCTTAGGCGTTTGTGCTAAAATCGCTTGCAAAATTATTTTATGTCATTTACTCAATTCTATCCGTCAGTAAGGAGCCGCTGTGAGCCAGCCATTTCGCTCAGCCGATATTCGCCAAGCCTTTATCGATTTTTTTATAAGCAAGCAGCACACCCAAGTTTCATCGTCTAGCTTGATTCCGCATAATGATCCGACATTGTTATTCACCAATGCCGGTATGAATCAGTTTAAAGAAACCTTTTTGGGCATGGAGCCGCGCGACTATACACGTGCTGTGACCTCGCAGAAATGTGTCCGCGCTGGCGGTAAGCACAATGATTTGGACAATGTTGGCTACACTGCCCGCCATCATACGTTTTTTGAGATGCTTGGTAACTTCTCGTTTGGCGATTACTTCAAGCAAGCAGGTATCGAGTATATCTGGGAGTTTTTGACCTCAGATCAGTGGCTCGCGATTGATAAAGATCGTCTGTATGTCACCATTTATGAGACTGATGACGAAGCCTTTGATATTTGGCACAAAGCCATTGGTCTGCCAAGTGAGCGCATCATTCGTATCGGTGATAACAAAGGGGCACCGTACGCCTCAGACAATTTTTGGACCATGGGCGACACCGGTCCTTGTGGCCCTTGCACCGAAGTGTTTTATGACCATGGCGCTGAGATCGAAGGCGGCTTGCCCGGTACGCCAGAAGAAGATGGCGATCGCTACATCGAGATTTGGAACTGCGTCTTTATGCAGTTCAATCGCCAAAAAGACGGCACGCTATTGCCGCTACCTGCGCCAAGTGTCGATACTGGCATGGGGCTTGAGCGTATTAGCGCTATCATGCAAGGCGTCCATGGTAACTATGAGATCGATCTGTTTACCCATTTGATGGATGCGGCAGCTGAAATTTTAGAGATTGACAATGAACAGCAGTCTTCACTAAAAGTCATCGCTGACCATATCCGTGCTGTGGCCTTTTTGATTGCTGATGGCGTCACGCCGAGTAATGAAGGTCGTGGCTATGTATTGCGCCGTATCATTCGCCGTGCGGTACGTCATGGCAACAAGCTTGGCGCTGATAGTGAGTTTTTCTATAAAATGGTCGCACCGCTCGTGGCTGAAATGGGCAGTGCTTATCCAGAGCTAGTAGAAAAACAAAACGTGATCGAAAATGCGATTCAAAAAGAAGAAGCGCAGTTTGCCAAAACATTGGCACAAGGTCTGCGTTTGCTTGCCAGCGAGCTTGAAGGTCTAAAAGATGGCGATACGCTATCTGGCGAAGCCGCCTTTAAACTATATGATACTTATGGCTTCCCAGTTGACTTGACCGCGGATATCACGCGTGAGCGCGGTATTGTCATCGATGAAGCGGAGTTTGATGAGCATATGCAAGCACAGCGCGAACGTGCTCGTGATGCAGGTAAGTTCGATGTCGATTACAGCAGCGTCATCCAAGTCGAGACGCCAACCGTCTTTGTTGGTTATGAGCAGCTTGAAGAAGACGGCGTGACCATCGACGCGCTTTATCAAGATGGCAATCCAGCAGAGAGCTTAACTGAAGGCATGGAAGGCGTGGTGGTATTGGATCGTACGCCATTTTATGCTGAAGGCGGCGGTCAAGTGGGTGAGCTTGGTGAAATCCGCACCGAATCAGGTGTCTTTGAAGTACAAGATACCAAAAAATCAGGTCAAGCCATCATTCATTATGGTGTGGTGACCATGGGTGATATCAAACCCAAGCAAACGGCGGATGCCCAAGTGCTCTTTAGCATCCGTGCAGCCAGTGCCAAAAACCACTCTGCTACTCATCTATTACATGCAGCGCTAAGAGAAGTGCTGGGCGATACCGTCACGCAAAAGGGCTCATTGGTCTCAAGCGATGTACTGCGTTTTGACTTTGCTTATGACAAGCCTGTCAGTGCTGCTGAAATTATGCGAGTAGAGCGTCTCGTCAACGAGCAAATCCAAGCCAATACCCCTGCCTGCATTGAGCACATGTCAATTGACGAGGCCATGAATCAAGGCGCAATGGCATTGTTTGGCGAAAAGTACGGCAGTAACGTTCGTGTACTCACCATGGGTACAGACAGTGTCGTTGATGGTCAGCGTAAGCCTTTCTCTATCGAGCTATGTGGTGGCCTACATGTACAGCGTACTGGTGATATCGGTATGCTAAAAATCACCAGCGAGTCAGGTATCGCTGCTGGCATCCGCCGTATTGAAGCCGTTACGGGCATGAACGCGGTCAAAAACATTCAGCAAAGCGAGCAACAGCTGAGCGAGTTGGCAAGCCTGCTTAAAGTAAAACGTCCTGAAGTTGCCCAGCGTGTGCGTACCATAGCAGATAAGCAACGCGAGCTTGAAAAACAACTAGAGCGTTTGCAACAAAAAATCGCCAGTGCTCAAGCAGCCAACCTACTTGATGACGTACAAACGATTGCAGGAACGCCTGTGCTTATCAGCACCTTAAGCGGTATCGATGGTAAATCAATCCGCACGCTGATGGACGACATCAAATCAAAACTGCCTGATAGCGTGATTGTATTGATTGGTGATAAAGATGACCAGTTAGCACTAGCCGCGAGTGTCGCAAAATCTGTTACTGCTAAAATCAAAGCGGGTGATATCATTCGTCATTTAGCCAGTGAGCTTGGTGGTAAAGGTGGCGGTAAACCTGACTACGCACAAGGCGGCGCACCAAAGTCTGATAACAGTACTGCGGTCATCAATGCCCTACCTGCTTGGATTGAAACCCAGCTTAGCTAATCATAAAAAGTCCAGTAACTCAGCGCCTTACTCTGGTTTACTGGGTACAAGATACGTGATTGGTTATAGCAACTATAACCAATCGCCATACATCTAAGCGGTGCTGATACTTAAAGTTATGCGGTAGATATGGTATAAAGGTCAACGTTTGACAATATTGCTCATTCATGACATTTGATGCAGTACCAATAAACGAATGACACATATAGGGCATAACTCTTACAATCTGGCTTTATCTATACACGCATGGACACGTGTCGCATTGAGACTGATCCATGAGAATAAAAGGTCATTAATGAATAATAGGTAGATTTTTATGGCGTTAATAGTACAGAAATACGGCGGCACCTCGATGGGCAGTATCGACCGCATCAAAAACGTCGCCAAACGCGTCAAACGCTGGCATGACAATGGTCATCAAGTCGTGGTCGTGGTCTCAGCCATGAGCGGCGAAACCAACCGTTTGATTGATCTAGCACGCCAAATCAGTAACAACCCTGACCCACGTGAATACGATCAGATGGTCTCAACCGGTGAGCAGGTTTCTATCTCACTACTCGCGATGGCGATAAAAGAGCTTGGTATTGGTGCGCGTTCAATGACTGGTCGTCAAGTCGCGATCAAAACTGATAACGCCCATAATAAAGCCCGTATCGAAAGCATCGATGATAAAAATATACGCGAGCAGCTAGATGCTGGCAATATCGTCATTGTGGCAGGCTTTCAAGGTATTGATGAAGAAGGCAACGCCACCACATTGGGACGCGGCGGCTCTGATACGACAGGCGTTGCGATTGCAGCGGCTTTGGGTGCTGATGAATGTCAAATTTATACTGACGTTGATGGCGTTTATACCACTGACCCTCGCGTGACCTCAAAAGCCAAAAAGCTTGAAAAAATCACCTTTGAAGAAATGCTTGAGATGGCAAGTCTTGGCTCCAAAATCCTACAGATTCGCTCAGTAGAATTCGCTGGCAAATACGGCGTACCCCTACGCGTACTATCTAGCTTTGATGAAAACACTGACGGTAGCTTTGACCAAGAGTTTCAAAACAACGTGGGCACCCTAATTACGATAGACGAAGGAGACAATATGGAACAGGCAATCATCTCAGGTATCGCATTCAACCGAGACGAAGCAAAAATCTTAGTGCGCGGTGTACCCGATCATCCTGGTATCGCCTCTGCTATCTTAAGCCCAATTGGTCGTTCCAATATCGAAATCGATATGATTGTCCAAAACCTCTCGGATAATGGTACCACTGACTTTACTTTCACCGTTAATCGTACTGACTTGGACAAGACGCTAAAAGTGCTTAACGAGGAAGTCAAAGACGAGATTGGTGCCAAAGAAATCTCAGGCAACAGCGAAGTGGTTAAAGTCTCACTAGTTGGTGTTGGTATGCGCTCACACGCAGGAGTTGCCAGTCTCATGTTCCAAACATTGGCTGAGAACAATATCAATATCCAAATGATATCGACCAGCGAGATCAAAGTATCTGTTTTGATTCAAGACCAACACTTAGAAAAAGCGGTCAAATCATTGCATACTGCCTTTGGTCTTGACCGTGAAGACGGCGAGAGCAAAATCGCTGGGCTATAAGGCCAAAAAACTGTTAAAATACAGCTTTAGCATTGATGGTTATCTATTAACCGCTATTGACAACTTTGCATCGTATGTAAATAAATAGCGTTTCGTTTAAATAAATAGCCTCCAAATAAAAACAGTACTTAAATAAAATAGGATCTTTTTAGATCCTATTTTATTTTTTAGCATAGTTGAAATGAGCATTTATCTAATAGTTTTGTGAAAAACCGTGACAGTATCTGTTATGCCGCCTATAATGGGGCTTTCATTTGGGCTAAATGAATCTACCTATCATTGCCGTGGTTTGCACAATGTCGAGTATGGTAATTATTGATATATTACTTACTGAGTGCTGCGGTGATGTTCTGCAATTGAGAAGTAATCTGATGAGTAATAATCTGTTGATGCGACATAAGGAGTGTGACGCATGTTAATTTTGACACGCCGTGTGGGCGAAACGCTAATGATCGGCGATGAAGTCAGTGTGACGGTATTGGGCGTCAAGGGCAATCAAGTACGTATCGGTGTGAATGCACCTAAAGATATTGCCGTACATCGCGAAGAGATTTATCAACGTATCCAGCATGAGCGCTCTGTACAGTCGCAAATGCAACATCTTGAGCAAGGCAACTTTTCGCCGTCGTTCGATGACGAAGACTACTTCAATCGCTAATCTATAATACTTAATGCTCAACGACTAATGAGCATACATAAGCATTATATTTTTTATTTTTTAAACTGCTCTGAGGTCATTTATTTATGAGTATCCGCCAATCAGATGTATCGGCTCTACTTAATGGTTTGAATAAAAAAGCCATTGGATTCAATGATGTCATCAGCTTTATCGATGATTTTTATCGCTATTCTCCTGCCCCATTTGTCAACGGTATGGTCCATAATGCAGCGGGCGAAAACGAAGGCAGTGCAAAGATTTTTGGATTCGCTAAGCACCACGGTTTGAATCAACTGGACACGCTAAAGCTATTCGGCGAACATTATGCCAAAGTGCAAGCAACGCCTAACGGTACTGACCATGCTAATATTCGCAACTTTTTGCATTGGGGCTGGCAAGGATTTTTAATGCAAAAAAATCCGCTAACGGTTCGTCCTAGTGTCGACACAACTGCAATTTAAATATGTGTAGTGATTGAATAATTAATAAAGTAAAAAAAGCCACGCTAATGAGCGTGGCTTTTTTATTGACTGTTTATAGTCCTATTTATTACGAAACTTCACAGGTTGTACCGCCCCTTTCGGGTTCGGCATATTAGGATAGTGATGCTCATGCTCGACATCACACTCAGCGCCCACGATAGAACCGTCCTCTTTTACTGGTTTATGGATAAAACCGATACGCTCGTTAGGAGGTAGATGCTCATGTTCCCACACCATCACCGCTTGCATACAAGTTTCGCGCTGCTCAGCCGTGATCTTGCGACCATCAGGCCATTTACCCAACTCGATCGCCATGCGAAATTTGTCAACCACTTCTGGGGTTAGACTTGCTAGTATTGTTTGCTTATCCATCTTGCCTACTCTCCACTACCGTTTTTTGTCGTACTTTTCTAGGGCGTGTCCCTAATAGATATGCTTATTCGTCGTCTATAGTATCATCATCGACATCCAGACTGAATTCTTCGGCATGTACGTTCCAGTGCAACTTTGTACGACACGCTTCATAAAAGTCAAATCCAGGCGGATGCAGTAAAGTGAGCTTGTCAGGGTGCTTGCGAATATATAGGCGCTGCTCTTGTTCAAGCGGTACGCTTGGCTTGCCGTCTGCACTGACCATTGGCTGCGTACGATTGTCTTCATGAATACGAATACAAACCTCACTGTTGCCGCTAACAACGATCGGACGACTAGACAACGTATGTGGGTGCATAGGCACAAGACAAATCGCATCCATACTGGGATGAATGATAGGGCCGCCGCCAGATAAAGCATAAGCCGTTGACCCTGTCGGTGTCGCTGCTATTAACCCATCACTATGCTGTCTGTAAACATCATGTCCATCAATCTTCATCTGAAAGTCGATCATATGTACAGACTTGCCAGCGTGCAATACGATGTCATTTAGCGCCATGTCTTCATGAATGATTTTGCGCCCTTCTCGTATCTCCATCGTGAGCAAAAACCGATGATCGAGTTGATAGTCGCCCATCAATACTTGGCGTAATTTAAAAGCCGCTTCGTTGGGCTTTACATCTGCCAAGAACCCCAAACGACCACGGTTAACCCCCAATACGGGTACGCGGTAGCGTGCCAATGCTTCAGCCGCATGTAATATTGACCCATCACCGCCCACAACGATGACCAGATCACAAATCTCACCGATCAAACCGCGTTTTACGATTTTGACTTTTTCGATCTCAGCGAGATCAAGGGTTGGCAAGTTGGCCGTTTGTATATCCATGACCAGCGTCAAGTTCATCTCATTGATGGTTTGAGCGATCTGTACCAGACTTTGGGTAACGCTACGCTTACCTGCGCGCCCCATCAAGCCAATACGCCTAAAAGCAGGGTTTTTGATAGCGTGAAACAGCTCTGATTCATGTAAGTGTGGCAATCTTGCTGACTGCGCTGAGTTTTCCATAAAACGACTCGGTATAACGGTGAAGTACAGGGCAATGATAGCGATAAACGCGCGCTTAGACTAGCATGTTTATGAATTATCGTTGTTAACTGTCGTAACAGACCCCATATAAAAGCTATCAAATACCTTATTGGGACTTGCTCGTTTGCTTAGAATACTGGTTTTTCTACCATCTATTTTTGGTTGCAATATGCACTGACTACTGACCAATCAGCCTTGGTAGCTCAAGCTGTAATGGCTGTCACGCAAACACAGTTGACAATAATGGCGGTTTTGCTAAAGTAGCAGCATCTCTATTTTTATATTTTATTATTAAGGACTTATGTATGGCCAATCCTATTGTCAGTCGCGCAGAACTTGCGATCGGCGGTCAACCAATGACGGTCAAGGGCGTTATTCAAAAGACCAGCCTGTTACTTGGTTTATCAGCGATTACTGGTGTGGGCTTTTTCTTTTACGCGCTTATGGCAGGTTTATCGCAAGGTTTTATTACAATGGCGGCCTTTGGTAGCATGATTGCTGCGTTTGTTCTCGCTCTTTTTATTACTTTCAAACCACAAAAAGCAAAGACGTTGGCGGTGCCTTACGCATTGCTAGAAGGTATCTTTTTGGGCGGTATCTCATTATTTTTTATGAGAATGTACCCAACCGTCCCAGTCACGGCGATGTGTGCAACCTTCGTCACTGCTGCGGTCATGCTAGGTCTATATCGCTCAGGTTTGGTAAAGGTTACTGAAAAGTTCCGTTCTATCGTGACCTCAGCCGTTATCGCTATCATGCTAGTTTATGTAGCACAGTGGGTACTGTCTTTAGTATTTAGCTCAACTTTACCGTTCTTGTTTGAAGGTGGCGCTATCGCTATTGGCTTTAGCTTGTTTGTGATTGTTATCGCTTCTTTTACGCTATTATTAGACTTTGACAATATCGATCGCGGTGTTGCCATGGGTATCTCAGAAGACTACGAATGGTTATTTAGTATTGGTATTCTTGCCACGCTAGTCTGGATGTACATTGAGTTCATGCGTCTATTGAGCTATCTACAAGACTAATCAAATGACTCGATAGTAAATCTGTATAAAAAAACCGCCTGAGCTATTGATAAATGACTCGATAGTAAATCTGTATAAAAAAACCGCCTGAGCTATTGATAGTTGCAGGCGGTTTTTTTATGGGCAAACTTTGAGAGCTATAGTTCAACTAAGCCCGCTTTAGGCGTAGCGCGTTTAATACCACAAACAATGAGCTGAGTGACATGCCGATGGCAGCGAGCCAAGGTGGTACATACCCTAAAGCCGCTGGTATCAGCACGATACTATTATAAGCCAAAGCCCAGCGGAAGTTTTGCTTGATGATGCGCTCTGTTTTATCAGAGATACGTTTGGCCGCAGTGATGGCCTCAATTTTCCCATTTAAGATAATACTGTCGCTAGATACTTGTGCCAAATCTGCAGCACCGGCAATTGAGGTGGATACATCTGCCGCTGCCAATACTGGCGCATCATTGATGCCATCACCCACCATCAGTACGACAGCACCTTTAGATTGTAACTGCTGAATATGATTGACTTTATCAGTCGGTGATAGACCATTATAAGCTGATTGTATCCCTAAATTCTCAGCCATCACGAGCGCTTGCGGGCTTGGGTCACCCGTCAACATCACAGACTCAATACCTAGACCTTTGAGCGTATCGAGCATCGATTGGGTACTATCACGTACCTTGTCATTAAAATAAAAGCACGCCAGCACCTGCCAGTCATTTGTATCAGGTTTCTGGCTCGATAAGACAACCACTGAGCTGGCACGCTGAGCGACCAAGTCAATGTTCAAATCATTGTTCGTATTGACCTCATTGGCACTGCCACTGGTTTTATCTAACGCAAAATTCACATGACCAATGCGATATACCATGCCATCAATCATGGCTTCCACCCCGCCTGCGGGATAATACTGCATGGCCCTCGTCGGTGGCAGATGTAACTGATAGGCAGCGGTAAGCAGCGCGTGTGCAATGGGATGACGACTCCCTACTTCTAGGGCAGCTGCGATTGCCAATAGTTTATCTTTTTGTGCTGTTGATGTTGAGTTATCAGAATCAGTCTGGTTTACTGGCTCGATTATCTCAATATTTAATAAATTTGGCTTCCCATAAGTAAGCGTACCTGTTTTATCAAAAGCAACATGTGTAATTTCAGCCAATGTTTGCAGCGTATGCCCGCGCGTCGTCAAAAAACCATAGCTTGCCAGACGATTGGTCGAGACAGTCAAAGCAATTGGCGTCGCCAACGATAGTGCACACGGACAAGTAGCAACCAATACTGCCACCGTTGCCCAAATAGCTTGGCTTGGGTCAACGATATACCAGCCAACAAACACTAAAACTGATAGCACTAAGATACGCGCCACAAACCAACGTGCCAGTTTATCTGCTTGCTGTGCAAGTTTAGGCTTTTCGCTCATGGCGCGGTTCATCAGTCTATCAATCAGCCCTATTTGACTGTCTTTTGGTAATGCCGTCACCAACATCTCAAACGGCTGGCTATCGTTTTGCGCACCGCCAACAATATAATCGCCTTGGGACTTAATGATTAAATCACCTTCGCCTGTCAGTAGGCTTTGCGAGACTGTTGCAGTAGGACTTAACAAAATACCATCACTGATAATCTCAGAACCCGCTTCAACTAAAATAATATCACCCACTTGCAAGCTATGAGCTGTCACCATTTGCTTTGATGCTGCATCACCTGCTAACTGTGCTGTCACATTCTGTTGATGACGTGACTGCTGCCAATCTTGAGCAATACGTAACGTGAACTGATAGACGTTGGTATCCATACCCTTCATAAAGTTAGGCATGATGTCTGCCGTCGCACCTGATGCCTGTTGAGCCCCACCTTCAGCGTTGTCACTTTGCTGAGATTCATGGTCTTTGAGCTGCTGCAAGATGCGCTCTGCCGCTGTTTTATCTTCAGCCACTTTTTGTACCAGTACAGGCTCTACTACGACCAGATCATTGGCCATGGTCGCGGCTTTTAGACGGGCATTGTGCTCGATATAGCGTCCTGCCAGCAAAAAGAAAATAAACATGCTAACCGAGTCATAGTATGTCTCCCCTTGTCCAGTGATTGTGGCGTATAGACTGGCAAAGAATGTGATAATCAAGGCAAGGCTAACAGGCACATCCATATTGACTTGGCGCGCACGAATCGCTGACCATGCTGAGCTAAAAAACGGAATACCGGCATAAAAGAAAACAGGCGTACTCACGAATAAAGATACCCAACGCAAAAAGTCACGTTGAAATATCAACATGTCGCTATATTCACCAAAATATAGTGCAACGGCATACATCATCGCTTGCATCGAACCGAGTGCCGCGATGCCAAGACGCAATAGCATTTGGCTATTGTGACGTGCCAGCATAGCTTCATGGGTATCTTGCCGATAAGGCTTGGCGTCGTAGCCAATCTCATTGATGACCGCTAGGATGCGGCTAATCGGTAACTTATCTTCATTCCAAATGACCCGCATACGCTGGTTGGTCAAATTCACCTGACACTTACTAATGCCTTCTAGCTCATCGAGACGCGACTCAATCAACCATGTACAGGCCGCACAGCGCAAATTATTAACAGACAGCTCCGCCACCGACAGCCCATCTTGCGCATATACGAACTGCGACTTTATCTCGTCATGATCATATACCTCAAGACGCGTCAGCTGGGTCGGTAAGCTTGCTGTACGGTTAATCTCCGAACGGTCAAGATAATATTGCTCAAGACCAGCCTCTACGATGCTCTGAGCTGCTAACTGACAGCCCATACAACACATCTCACGAGACTTGCCTAGAATCTCAGTATGAAACGGCGGCTGAGGCACTGGATCACCGCAATGGAAGCAGTGATCAGCAAGGGGTAGCACCAAGCCATCAGTGATGGAGTTGTCTTTATAAGGATGATTGGTAGCAGATGATACTGATGATGGGATACTAGACATAGTCGCGCTTACTTCCTTTGACAGGCTTGCTCAAAATGCATTCGTTTAAGGCAAACTTGCTCTGATTGACTGTACTGTACGTCGTGCAACAGAGCCACTTTTCATCACATGAATATCACTATTGTTAGTAGCACAATATTGATAACAAATGGCTAATAGCAAATAACTAGCAACGGCGGATTCATACAAAATACATCATGGTACTTATCATAGATTGTTATCTTACATGGCGTTTATTAAGCCAATTGAAAGATGCTGATACTTGATTACAAGTATCAGTATTTTAGTAGAGATTATACTACAAGCAATCACCCTAGGCAGTACCAATGCTTATGGTCTAATACCAATGAATGCCCTCGCTAACGATGATAGATTGAAAAATTTGTCAATTTGCGTCATTATGAGGCAGTTTTTTATCCAAAAATGGTGCGACATCCGTGCAAAAATCCAATTTTAAGTTACCAAATACCAAGCTATCACCATCATCTAAGCCTGCTATGAATGCCTTACCTTCACAGCAGCGCGGCTTGGTATTTAGTAGTCTTCTCTTAATTACCATCATCGCTGGCATGGTGCTATTTGCACTGTATTTGGTCAAGCTTGATCGCACCATTACCCATAAGTTTGAAGGTAAACGCTGGGATATTCCAGCCAAAGTATATTCGCAGCCGCTAGAGCTGTATCAGGGCGCGAATGTCGATAGAGATACGATGAAGACATGGCTTGAGTTGCTTAATTATCAAAGCAACAAGTCTTATGATCGTACTGGCACTTATCATAGATCGGGTAATACTTATTTTATCCATACGCGCGGCTTTACCTATAGCTCAAGCGATATAGATGCTGAGCAAGTCATTAAAATGACCATTGCTGGCAATAAAGTAGACTCTATCCAAAGCACCGTGCCTGCCAAAAGTGGCATTATTCGCCTAGAGCCTGTGAATATCGGTGGTATCTATCCAGATAGTAATGAGGATCGGATGGTTGTCTCTTTAGATGACGTGCCTCAACCCTTGATTGATGCTTTGATTGCCACTGAAGATCGGGCATTTTATGAGCATAAAGGTGTATCAATACGCGGTATCGCTCGTGCTGTGTTCAATAATTTCTCTGGAGGCGCAAGGCAAGGTGGCTCGACCATCACCCAGCAGCTGATAAAAAACTTCTATCTCAATTCAGATCGTACCATCAAACGCAAGGCCAATGAAGCATTGATGGCGGTATTGCTTGAGCTGCACTATAGTAAAGATGAGATTCTACAAACATATCTGAACGAGATTTATCTGGGTCAAAACGGCAATCGTTCCATCAATGGTTTTGGTTTGGCCTCACAGTTCTATTTTGACAAGCCGCTTAATGAGCTGCGTATAGACCAGCAAGCCATGTTGGTTGGTATGGCAAAGGGACCAAGCATATATAACCCGCGCCGTAATCCAAATGACTCAAAAGCACGCCGTGACGTAGTGCTTGGCAACATGCTAACGATGGGTAAGTTAAGTCAAGAAGAGTATGACAAAGCATTGGAGCAGCCACTTGGTATTGTAGACAAACCCGCTGAAGGCAAAAGTCAGTTCCCTGATTTCTTGGACATCGTCAAACGTGAGCTGAATGATGTCTATTACTCTGATGATCTCAAAAATGAAGGTCTTATTATCATTAGTACCCTAGACCCTATTGCCCAGTTGGCAGCAGACAAAGCAGTTGATAGAAAACTGGGCGAGCTGCGCCGTAGAGGTAGCAAGACTAAAGACTTACAAGGCGCCCTCGTTAGTGCCAACCCTGAGACTGGCGAATTGGTCTCTGTCGTTGGTAGTGGCAGTGAGTTCACAGGTTTCAACCGAGCAGTTGATGCTAAGCGTCAAGTCGGCTCCTTATTAAAGCCAATCATTTATATGACGGCACTTGAAAGTGGGCGTTATAATTTGGCAAGCTCAGTAGACGACTCACCTATCACAGTCAACTTAGGCGATGGTAGCGAGTGGAACCCTAAAAACTATGACAATCGTGATCATGGCTACGTGCCACTGACCACGGGTCTGGCACAATCTTATAACCAAGCGGCAGTACGCTTAGGCATGGAGTTTGGGGTTGATACCTTTGCCAAACAACTACGACGCATGGGCCTTAAAGAAAAGGTTCCACCGTACCCATCCGCCTTATTAGGCTCAGTCAACCTCAGTCCGATGGATATGTTGGGTATTTACCAGGTCTTTGCGACTGGTGGTTTCCGTACACCTATTCATAGTATCCGTACAGTAATCGATAATCGTGGCCGTATTTTGCAGCGCACTGGCCTTAACACTCAGCGTAGTATCCCACCTGAGACCAATTTTTTGACCAACTATGCACTACAGCAAGTGGTTTCAAGTGGTAGCGCCAGACGCGCTCAATCGCTTGGTAGCAACTTGAATCTTGCAGGAAAAACAGGAACCACCAATGACTACCGTGATGCGTGGTTTGCAGGCTATAGTGGCAACTATGTCAGTGTCGTTTGGGTTGGGCGTGATGACAACAAACCCATCGGTCTAAGCGGTGGTAGCGGTGCTCTTCCAGTTTGGGTGGATTATATGAAACGCCTCAAACTGACTCCTTTGGCGCTACCTGAGCCAGAAGGTATCGAATGGTTATGGCTTGAGAACAACTCAGGCAAACTGTCTAATGAGCGCTGTGCAAATGCGCGCTACTTACCAGTAATGTCAGCGCATTTACCAGAGGAAGCCAGTAGTTGTGCGCTAAACTTGTACCAACAAGAGCGTGCACGCGAACAAACGCAATTCCAAAACCAGCAAAGTGCTATCAACCAGCAACGCCGCCGCGAAGGTCTACAGATTCCAAATGGTGAAGCCGTTGAGCCTGAGGGTGCAGAAGACAGTGATGGACAAGATAATAATGAAGGTCAAAGCCGTGCTGACACTTGGTACGACCGTGCTGTTGAATGGTTTTAACATTGGCTCTAGTCTTTCGCTTTTAATATGAAAAAAGGTCTCAACATGTTCTCATCTCTACAGCAACTTGTCTTTGTAAAACAAACAATGACTCAGTGGCAAAAAAAACAACTATCGCCTAAGACAATCGTTGTCAGCGGTATGGTGTTTGGCATGCTGAGCCTAAGTGCTTGTCAAAATGCGCCAAACAACACAGCTGCGATGAGAACCACAAGCACTCAGCCAGCTCCAACATCGCAGCCGTCAATGCCATCAACACCGACTGTAACGCAGGCGCCCATTGTTAAAACAGAGAATGAAAACGAGTATCCCGTTGAGCCTTATGTGCCATCTGAGCAGCCCGAATCGCCAAACCCCTTAACACAAGAAACGCCGGTCTTTACGCCCCCAGCTCCGGTGGTAACGCAGCCTGATACAAGTATCTCTATCCCTTCTCGCAATGATTACATAATCTCTGAGCCGCCAGCACCGTCACACAATGAGCTGCTTGAGCAAGCAAGGAAAAACTCTCAGCAGCGCGCGCAACGAGCCGCCAGTAACAACAGCACGCTGCCTGCATTTCGTAATCTGATGCAAGTGGGCATAAATCAGTTAAAATCAGGACAACTGACCAATGCTGAAAGCAGTTTTACGCGCGCACAGCGCTTGGCACCCAAATCATCTGCTGTGTACTTTTATTTGGCACAAGTCGCCCTAAAAAAGAACCAACCTCGCAAGGCAGAAGCCATGGCACGGCGTGGTCTTAGCGTCTCTCAAGACAGTACTCGCAGACGGGCATTGTGGCAAATTGTTTTACATTCAGGGCTAGCACAAAACAACTCACGCGTTGTCAGTGAAGCAAAACAAGCGTTACGCTAGCACTTACTCACTATATTTACCCTTTATTCAAAAACACTTTTATTTAGCTTAAGGTTATCGTTATGGCATGGCAACAACTGCATTTACAATGTGAAAAATCAAGCGTCGATTTGGCTGAAGCGCTGCTCTTAGAAGCGGGTGCGCTATCTATTGCCCTAGACGATGCAGGCGATCAACCTCTGTTTGAGCCACTCCCAGGCGAGTCACCATTATGGGATAAGGTTATATTAACAGGACTATTTGATGCCGCTACCGATGCTGGCAGTCGTCAAGCAGTTGAGCAGCTCAGTCATGAAATTGCAGCACAAGTCCAAGCCACTCGTATTTGGCTAACGGCTGTCGATGATAAAGACTGGGAGCGCGAATGGATGAGCAACTATCATCCTATCGAATGTGCCAATGACTTATGGATCGTACCTGATTGGTTAACACCGCCCAATCCTAAAGCGACGAATATCATTATGGATCCAGGTTTGGCCTTTGGTACTGGCTATCATGCCACGACTCGCTTGTGTCTTGACTGGCTAACAGAACAAGACCTAACAGACAAAGTAGTCATCGACTATGGTTGCGGTTCAGGCATCTTAGGTATTGCGGCCCTCTTACTGGGCGCACGCCAAGTATATGCCGTCGATATTGACCCACAAGCGGTGCTTGCCACCAATCAAAATGCCGAGCGCAATCATGTTGGTGAGCGCTTGCAAGCCTTTTTGCCAGAAGAGTTCACAGAATACTGCGCACAGCACAATGTTTTACCTGTAGAGGTGGTGGTCGCCAATATTTTGGCAAAACCATTGATTAGTTTGGCCCCTTATTTCTCAACCCTGATTGCACCAAAAGGTCGAATCGTACTGGCCGGTCTAATCGAATCACAAACTGAGCAAGTTATGGACGCCTATCAGCCTTATTTTGCGCTCGATCCTAAGCATGCTTTTAACGCGCAAGAAGACCAACAATGGCAGCGTCTGTCTGGTACATTTACTGGCTAGCAACATTTAATTACATCTGTTACGATAGAGGGCAGTCAAGCGTTACAGGTTTGACGCCACTCTGTCTTTGCTCATGAATCATAGTATCTCAAAAAGCACGATAGGTAGTTGTTGGTGAGTGGCTACGCGGTATAGACAACCATACTTTTTTGGATTCGACCCTATGACCACTCCCATCAAAACTCAGTGTCCTCATTGTCAAACTTGCTTTAGCCTGCAGCAGTCTCAACTAAATAAAATCAACGCTATCGTCACTTGCAGTCAGTGCCAAAAAAGCTTTTCAGTCAACCAAAATCTTACGGTCACCTCTGATAATGCTTCATCGCCTACTACAGCGCATCGCGACACTCAATCTAAACTCAATAATCAGTCTGCTGGCAGTGCCCATCCAACTCGCAACCTGACAACGTCTACTAAACCGTCACACAATAAAAAACGGACAGCTGATACGTTGATTCATGACGATTTGATCTATGATGACATGGAGATCGATGAGCCAGAGAACAGCACAGTAGAATACGACTCATTGGACAGTATGGACGCTTGGTTGTCCCAAGCCTCTAACACCCACTCGACTGCACCAGCATCTGACCGCACAAAAAATACCGTTTCTAAGAACCATCAAAAAGAGCCATCTATAGACTCTTCTGATGCTCAAACTAGGATATCGCCCTCATCAATAGGTCAAGAAGTACTGAGCTCAGCTGCTGCAAACGATATTCGTGCCAGTATCAACGATACTGCTGATAATTCATGGCTCCAAGCACTGCTTGAGGAACAAAATAAGCGTGAAGAAAAACCCACCGATGAGACGGATTTATCACAACTACTAATAGACATGGGTGTGCCTCTCAGGGATGAAGGAGTTTCTGTAACAGACCGTGCCAAAAAAACGCAAGCTCAATTTGCGCCGACACCCACAACACATTCCATTGCTTCTATCCTTTGGGTACTTGGATGTTTGGTACTGGCGCTATTGCTGGCTGCTCAGTATGTCATGTTCAACTTGGAGACTTTAGTAAAAAACCCGACCTACGCACAGCGACTCCAAACGGTGTGCGCGATTGCAGCATGTAGTTTACCGAGTGCTGATGTAAACGCCCTAACCATCACTGATTCGGCGCATAGAGCGAGTCAAATTAAAACAGCTGGCAACTTTAGCGATATCAGCGCGATATTAAACAACCAAAGTAGCAAAGCGCAGCTTTATCCGAATATAAAAGTGAGTATTTATGGGGCAGACACTTTGATTGGAGAGTTTATCGCAGACCCCAATGACTACCTATTGGGAAAACCCAGTCAGTTAACTGCTGGCAATAATAAACGGCTACTTTTTACAGTACCCGTTGCCAATGCAAAAATTCGTGAAATTACCACGATACCGTTGTACTGAGGGCTATTCTTAGCAAAAAAGCACTCATTGGTAGATGACGCGCCATAGATTTGTTTTCATTGTTTATCGTTACCACGAAGATAGCTACCAATCTATCAGCGCTAAACGATATTAATTTGATATACTATTACCCTGACGTCTTATGGTTTGGCTCTTTCTCATTTCAAGGATCTCATATTATGGCACCTCATGCACAGCATAATGCCCATCATTTTGCTAAAAGCTCTGAGCCTTATGCCGATTATAATAAAGAAGAGTATCATCAGGTCGCTCACGATTTTTCGCCTGCTTTAGAGGGCGATATGAGTCATGTACAGCAACCTTTGCGTGTACATGTCGAACGCGTCGTGCGCCAGTACTTTGCCATGCTAGGTGATGAAATGCCCACCGACTTGTACGAGCTTATCTTAAAGCAAGTTGAAGCGCCGCTATTGTCTGTCGTCTTAGAAAAGACGCGAGGCAACCAAACCAAGTGTGCACAGATCCTAGGCCTCAATCGTGGTACGTTACGCAAAAAACTCAAAACCTACGACTTGATGTAGCTTTGCAATATGCGCTTGTCCATTACTATTGATTATCATCATGCATGGCAATCGAATGCTTATGGCTTTATTCATTATGATAAAGCCTACCGTTGTTGTCATCATCACCTTGCCGGACGTTTACGTCAGGCTTTTTTTATGGAAGATTTTTTATGAGTACAACCCCACTTGCCCTACTCTCGGTCTCTGATAAATCCAATATCGTTGAGTTTGCTCAAGGCCTTATTAAAGCAGGTTTTGGCTTACTCTCTACTGGCGGTACTTATCGCTTGCTCGCAGACAACAACGTTGCTGTGACTGAAGTGTCGGACTATACTGGCTTTCCTGAAATGATGGATGGTCGTGTTAAAACCCTGCACCCTAAAATTCATGGTGGTATTTTGGGTCGTCGTGGTACCGATGATGCCGTTATGAATGAGCATGCCATCGAGCGTATTGACTTGGTTGTCGTCAACTTATACCCATTTGCTGAGACAATTGCGCGTGCTGATGTCACAATGCACGATGCCATTGAAAACATCGATATCGGTGGTCCTACCATGGTACGCTCAGCTGCAAAAAACCATGCCCATGTCGGCATCGTGACCGATCCTGCTGATTATGATCGCGTACTGACTGCTTTAGATGGTGGTACTGAGCTGACAACGGCTCTACGCTATGATTTAGCGGTTAAAGCCTTTGAGCATACCGCCCAGTATGACGGTATGATTGCCAACTTCTTAGGCAGCCGTGTTAATGAAACTCAAGCGCCTGAGAACTTTCCACGCACATTTAATGTACAACTACAAAAAGCCCAAGATCTGCGTTATGGCGAAAACCCACACCAAAATGCAGCCTTTTATATTGAAAACCATCCACTAAAGAGCCAGCAGGCTTCTATTGCTACCGCTAAGCAATTGCAAGGTAAGGCGCTATCTTACAACAACATCGCTGACACTGATGCCGCCCTCGAGTGCGTCAAAGCCTTTAGTTCCCCTGCCTGCGTGATCGTTAAGCACGCCAATCCTTGCGGTGTTGCAGTAGATAACGACCAAGTAGCTGCTTATCGCACTGCTTTTAGTACTGATCCTGAGTCGTCTTTTGGCGGCATTATCGCCTTCAACCGTCCACTGACACTGGCTGCGGCAAAAGCCATTATCGATAACCAGTTTGTAGAAGTCATCATTGCGCCTAGTATTGAAGAGGGTGTGCTTGAAGCGACAGCGGCTAAGAAAAACGTCCGTGTCTTGGTATGCGGCGAGCTACCAGCACCCAATCAACGTGATGGTCAGCTAGACTATAAGCGCGTCAATGGTGGTCTACTTTTACAAGAGCAAGATCTTGGTTTGATTACGGCAAACGATCTAAAAATCGTGACGGACGTTCAACCAACTGAAGCACAGGTGGCAGATCTGTTGTTCAGCTGGAACGTGGCAAAATACGTCAAATCGAATGCCATTGTTTATGCCAAGGGTCAACGTACTATCGGTGTTGGCGCGGGTCAAATGAGCCGTGTGAATTCAGCCCGTATCGCAGCCATCAAGGCCGAGCACGCTGGTCTGGCGACTGAAGGTGCGGTTATGGCATCAGACGCATTCTTCCCATTCCGTGATGGCATTGATAACGCTGCTGAAGTGGGTATCTCAGCCATCATTCAGCCAGGTGGCTCTATGCGTGATGATGAGACTATTGCAGCCGCTAATGAACACGGTATTGCGATGGTATTCACTGGTATGCGTCATTTCCGCCACTAAATAATCACATATTAATTTAAGACTGGTATTAGGGCGTGTTGAACATTCGACCATGGCACTGACAGCGACTATTTTTTAGGC
>NZ_JAKDJE010000043.1 GCF_030454045.1 Psychrobacter sp.
TTATTCTCCTGTTAGTGGATTATAAGCAGTTACACAGAGTTTGGGAAACTCCCAGTGCATAGCACTCATGACAGCTATTGCTACCTTGTTTTCTTTCCATAGAGCGTCGATCTGTCCTTTATCTTCCATTATTTATCTAAAAAGCAGCGCTAAGTCGGATTTTACGCATAAAAAAAAGCCTCACTATAAAGTGAGGCTTTTTGCGCTTTTTCAAGCCATATTTGGAGCGGGAAAAGAGATTCGAACTCTCGACCCCAACCTTGGCAAGGTTATGCTCTACCACTGAGCTATTCCCGCTTATTATCGAATCATCGTATTGTTAACAACTACTCCGTCTCGATAGGCTGGCTATTTTAGCAAATATTCTGTGGGTGTCAACACCTTTTTTAAAATTTATTCCCAATATTTTCGATATAGCGCTATATCTCTCGGCCAATGCAGCATAAGCATTTGATTTAAAAACAGGAATTATTTTTAAATCAGCACCGATAATTTCTTATTAAAAATATGACAATGGCACGCTAATCCCTTGGATTAACACTTATCAATGTGACTGCTCTTCATCATTTAAGCATTAAGCTAACTTTAGCGTGTTTCTAACAATGAGAATTCTGATGAAAAGATGAAGTGCAAGGTTACTCCATCATTCATTTTCTCTATTTTATTTACAATCATACGCTCTATTGTTACTTTTTCTACCTTGGTTTTAGTGAGCCAACCTTATTATACTAATTTACAATAACGGCTCAGGTAGATTGTGGTCTCTCTAGGTGAGTAGACCATCATAAAAGAACCATAACAAATAGCGCCATCATATATAGTCTCCTGCCCTGCTATTAGCTTTGTTTGATTTTACTTTCTATTATTTATCGAGAGGATGTTTTTTATGAAAAAACTATTGACCACTACCGTGATGGCGGCTTCACTGTCAGCGCTCACATTAACAGGCTGTACCAGTACGACCAACACAGGTGCTGTTGGCGTTGACCGTCAGCAGCTGTTATTGGTTTCTAGCGAGCAGGTATTGCAACTGTCAGCACAGAGCTATGCCAAAACACTACAAGAGGCAAAATCAAAAGGTCTACTAGACACCAATAGAGCTCAACTCAACCGTCTAAAAAATATCGCCAACCGTTTGGTAGGCCAAGTTGGTGTCTATCGTCCAGACGCTGCAAAATGGCAATGGGAAGTCCATACCATCAAATCCAATCAGCTGAATGCTTTTGTGATGCCAGGCGGCAAGGTGATGTTTTACACAGGTATTATCGATCGTCTAAACCTAACTGATGATGAGATTGCAGCAATCATGGGTCACGAGATATCTCACGCGCTACGTGAACACTCGCGTGAACGTATCTCGCGTGAATACGCGACCCAGACAGGTATCGGTGTTGCTGCTAGTATCTTTGGTCTCTCACAAGGTCAAGCACAGCTTGCAAGCGTTGCTGGCGACTTAGGATTGAGCCGTCCACACAGTCGTACCCAAGAGAGTGAAGCTGATCAAATTGGACTTGAGTTAATGGCACGCGCAGGCTACAACCCACAAGCGGCCATTACCTTGTGGCAAAAAATGCAACGGGCCAGCCAAGGCGAGCCACCTCAATTTTTGAGTACTCACCCAGCAAGCAGTAACCGCATCTCTGAGCTACAATCACTCATGCCAAAAGTGATGCCACTGTATCAAAAGGCGCGTCGTTAATACGTGACTTAGCGTATTAATCTTCGACTCATGAAATGCGCAAATACCAAAAAGCAAAGTACAGACTCTGAGCTGCGCTTTGCTTTTTTACTTTTATTATTGGTGGTGTTCTAAAAAGTATGCTGGCGATAAAAGTCAATAAAAGATCTATGCTAAGTTATCTGATTCTATAGGGCTTTCAAGGCTTCAAAAATTGTTCAAATTTTAATCAGCATACTTTTTAACACACCACCTTATTATTTATGGTTGTCACAGTTTAAGAGGGCTTAAAACGCGCGCTATACTGGTTTCTATGTCTGCTATAATGCCCTCAGAGATCACTTGCAAATTGCCAAATGACATTGTGCAATACACATTGAAGGATTGTTATGAGTACCACACCGACTGCCGATGCACTTCACACTGAACTACAAGCGCTAGACCCTGAGTATATTGAGTTACTCAATGAGTCGATGGCTCATGCTGGTTATTTTGAAGGTAAAGAAAGTCACTTTAAACTCACTATCGTCAGTAATGTATTTGAAGGCAAGCGCTTGGTCGGACGCCACCAGCTCATATATGGCTTGGTCAATCCCCTACTAACGTCACAAGGTGGTCACGTACATGCCCTAGCCATTCATGCCTATACCCCAACCGAGTGGCAGGGCCATAGCCCAGATAGCCCATTGTGCGCGGGCCAAAACAAATAGCCGACTATAAAATCTGACAATAAAGCATTCTAAACAAACCGATACTCTGCGACTCTATGGAGAGCACTACTCGATGAAACACCTACATATGTTAATGGCGGTACTGACCGTTGTGTTGTTTTTATATCAAAGTTATCTGGTACTAAGCGCAAACAGACGTGCGCCACGTGTGGTCAAGATCGCCACTCATATTATCTATGCACTACTGATCTTATCAGGCGCGGTAATGCTGATGCAGCTGATGAGTGTTAATGCGCCTGTACAGTGGGTATTTGCCAAAATCATCTTGCTTATCGCAGCGATCAGCTCAAGTATCAAAGCCTTTAA
This sequence comes from Psychrobacter sp., assembly GCF_030454045.1. Classification (GTDB taxonomy): domain Bacteria; phylum Pseudomonadota; class Gammaproteobacteria; order Pseudomonadales; family Moraxellaceae; genus Psychrobacter. The sequence goes on from NZ_JAKDJE010000043.1 coordinate 2,716, forward strand.
TGCTCATGCAACCCCAGCTCAGAGAAAAGCAGGCATTCTCATTGCGTCTGTTGCTTATATCGGTATTGTGATACTTGCGTTTGTCAAACCAGCGAATTTATTCTGATAAATATTAAAGATTGGCGAAAGTTTACACTGACTTGATGAAATGCAGACTCTCGCGTGTTCTGTCGTTACTAATAAGATAACAAAATACTCGAATATTCATATTTTTCAATATCTTAATCATACGAATTTTGCTATCTTAAGTAGATAAAACACCATCACTTAGCCTAATGGAGCCATTATGAAAACGTTTAGAACAGCGACGCTACTGGCAGCAACTGGCATTCTTGCGCTCTCAGGCTGCGCCTCTACTGGCAATGTCACGCCGCAATATGTGCCACCAAGTACTTATCAAAACTATGACTGTCAAGCGCTGGGCCAAGAGTACAATCGTGTCAACCGTTATGTTGAGGCTGCCCGCAATGAGCAATCTACTTTTGCAGCGTCCGGCGTGGGCGTGGGGATTTCTGCAGGGCGCTGGGGTATCTCGCCCAATATCAGCTTAGGCGTGGGCAAAAGTAACAACACCAAAGCGCGTGACGCAAAATTATCAAGGCTTTATGGTGAGCGTGATGCCATCGTACAATCTGCCCGTATCCAGCGTTGTAGCTTTGCTAATGGCATCAAAATCTATGGTGAATGAGATTAGATAAAGACACCCGACCGACAATACGATTAAATAATTGCCATGAGCAATAAAAAAGCCAATACGCGCTAAACGTATTGGCTTTTTTGGTTAGGGCTTTTGTGAGCATCTGGCCTCAGACTACGCCTGCAAGCTTTGTACCCACTGGATGATTTGGTTGCTTGGTAGTGCGCCTGATTGACGCGCGACTTCTCTCCCATCTCTAAAAGCTACCATTGTCGGCAAGCTGCGGATATTGTAAGGCGCTGCCGCTTGCTCGTATTTATCCGTTTGCACTTTGGCAAATACCACGTGCGGCAGTTGATCCGCAGCCGTTTTGAATTCTGGTGCCATCATAATACAGGGCTGACACCAACTTGCCCAAAAATCCACAATGGTCAATACGCTATTCTTCTGAATCACTTTATTGGCTGTCTGTGCATTCAGCTCCTGCGGGTTTGCTGTCAACAATGGCTGACCACACTTGCCACACTTCGGTGCAGCGCTTAGCCGTGCAGCAGGAACACGGTTGGTGGCTTGGCAATGCGGACATACGATATGAAAACTTTGCTCACTCATCATCTGTTTCCTATTTTAATTGTTCTGGCGCGTCTTGAGCGCTTTGTATCAACAATTTTAGCATAATCATTTATAGATACGTGCCTACTCTACAGCGCGATACGATACATCACCTTTTTTAGTCATGACGCACTTTTATTTATTCTCCAAGTACATTGATGGGTACTTTTAGATAACGCGTGCCGTTGTCCTCTGGCGCGGGAAAATTCCCTGCATCGATATTGACCTGTACTGCTGGAATGATTAGGCGCGGCATATCCAAAGTCGCATCGCGGCGCTCACGCATCTGCACGAACTCTGCTTCATTGATACTGTTTTTGACATGGATATTTTCTAATTTTTGGGCGGCAACGGTGGTCGTTGGGCAATGCTGGCGACCCTTACTAGGATAATCATGACACAAGTACATCACAGTATCTTCAGGAAGTGCGAGCAGTTTTTGGATAGACTGATAAAGCGTCTTTGCATCACCGCCTGGGAAATCACAGCGAGCGGTACCCACGTCAGGCGCAAACAATGTATCGCCGACGAAGACCACTGTTTTCTCATTATCAGATGCCATATAAGCCATATCAGCACGAGTATGACCTGGCACATACATGGCTGTGATTGTAATACTGCCGAGCGCTAACGTCTGACCGTCGTCTGTCAAAATATCAAACTGACTGGCATCCGTGCGAAAGCTGGTATCGAAGTTGAATATCTGCTTAAATATTTTTTGTACTTCAGTGATGTACTGACCGATGACCAATTGTCCACCAAGGTTTTCTTTGACATGGATCGCCGCCGATAAATGATCCGCATGAGCGTGCGTCTCAATAATGTATTTCAGCGCCCAACCGCGCTCACGTACGAACTCAATGACCTCGTCAACGCTGCTTGTGCTCGTCCTGCCTGATTTTGCATCAAAGTTTAATACTGGATCAATCATGGCACATAGCTGCTGCTCGACATCAGCCAGTACATGTGTGTAAGTTTCTGTTTCGTGATCTAAAAAAGAATGAACTTGCATGGCTGCCTCTTTGTCTATTTATGAGTGTTGTGGCAATGTGGTTTTTATATTCAATTAACGCTTAAGTATGATATTGAGTCGTATATAATGATTGCATATCATTACGATTTATTTGTTATTACTAATATAGCAACTGCAATACATTTTATCAATTTATATAATGTAAATAATGATATCTTGCTATGCAGTGCGATATCATTGATAATTAACCCTATGTTATTGAAAATAATACGGCATTGACTGCCCTATTATATAAGGAGCTTATTCTGGTTACTTCTACTTCATCAATGAGTACATCTACTCACAGCGCTAACCATGATACGTCCTCGGATAGCGCCGACTTTTCATCTATTGATCTTGCCAAACAAATGCAACAAGCATCGATGCAGGCCAGTCAATTACTAAAGTCGCTCTCTCATCCTGATCGCCTACTTTTACTTTGTCAGTTGACACAAGGTGAGTACTGCGTCGGTGAGCTTGAGGGGTTGGTTGGTGTTGGGCAGCCAAGCTTGTCGCAGCAACTGGGTATCTTGCGTAAGGATGAGCTGGTTGCCACTCGCCGTGAGGGCAAGCAAATTTACTATCGTATCGCAAGTGATGATGCTTTAGCCGTATTAGATCTGCTCTATCAGAGATTTTGTGCCAAAACCGAATAACGCCATACTCACCTGATTATTTTATGCCGCTTCTTGTCTTGGTGATGTATTGATATGTCTTCTATCGCTGCTCGTCTGATTCCTACTTGGTTGCGCCATTACCCGCTTGCCGCATTACCGACTGATCTGGTCGCAGGACTGGTGGTGGGTATTTTGGTAATACCACAAAGCCTAGGTTATGCGGTACTTGCAGGATTGCCACCTGTATATGGTTTGTATTCGGCGATCGTACCTGTGCTGGTCTACGCTTGGCTTGGCTCTAGTAATGTACAAGCTGTCGGACCTGTTGCCATTACCGCGATCATGACAGCGAGTGGTCTACTGCCTTATGCTGAGCAAGGCACAGAGCAGTATGCCCTGATGGCGAGTTTATTGGCATTGATGGTAGGCGCATTGCTGTGGATTGCAGGGCGGCTAAAGCTTGGCTGGATCATGCAGTTTATCAGTCGCGGGGTCTCAGCAGGTTTTGTGAGCGGGGCGGCGGTGCTGATCTTTGTCAGTCAGCTAAAATATCTGATGGCGATTCCCATCACAGGTAGCAGCTTGGTTGGCTATTTATCTACGATGCAGCATTATGTGGGTCAGTTGCATCCGCTGACCTTACTCATTGGTGTGATCGCATTTGCGCTGTTGGTTGCCAACCGCTACGCGAGTCAATGGGTATGGCGAACGTGGTTATCACCATCCTATGCAAAGTGGGCGGAACGCTTGTTCCCACTGGTCTTGTTGGTTATTGCCATTATTCTGAGCATCATATTGCACTGGGGTTCGCTAGGGGTTGCGACCATTGGTCGTATCCCGCATGGTCTGCCAAGCTTTACACTACCGCACATGGCAGATTTGCAAGAAGCGCTCAAGCTCTTACCGACCGCAGGATTGATGGCACTGATCGTCTTTGTCTCTAGCAGTTCCGTTGCCAGTACTTACGCACGCTTGCGCGGTGAGAGCTTCGATGCCAACCATGAGCTGACGGGTCTTGGTCTTGCCAATCTATCTGGCGGACTGTTCCAGAGCTTTGCGGTCGCAGGTGGCTTTTCACGCACGGCGATCAATGCAGATTCTGGAGCAAAGACCCCCCTTGCCAGCCTTGTGACGGTGCTGGTAATGATTGCCGCGCTGATTGCCTTTAGTAATGCACTTGCACCGCTCCCCTATGCGTTACTCGGTGCAACCATCATGGCTTCTATCATTGGTCTGATAGATATTGCGACTTTAAAGTCTGCTTGGCAACGCGATCGCTTGGATGGGGCTAGCTTTTTGGCAGCGTTCGTCGGTGTGCTTATATTTGGGCTAAATACAGGTTTGGTCATTGGCCTAATGGTGTCATTCGCCAGCCTTATCTGGCAATCGAGTAAGCCACATGTGGCCATCGTGGGACAGCTGGGCGGTACCGGACACTTTCGCAACATCAATCGTCATGACGTTGTGACGTTTGATAATTTAGTGATGCTGCGTATCGATGAGAGTCTGTTTTTTGGCAATAGTGAATCGGTACACCGCCGTATTCTAAATGCCATGCAGCAATATCCAGCAGCGCAGGAAATTATTTTGATCATGGCCGCGGTCAATCATATTGATCTGACAGCACAAGAGATGCTCAGTACCTTAAATAAAGAGCTTGCGCTGCAAAACAAGCGCTTACATTTTAGTTTTATTAAGGGCCCTGTCATGGATATCATCGGGCAGACACCGCTCATTAGTGAGCTGTCAGGGCAGGTATATCTCAGTACGTTAGATGCCGTCGATGCCTTGAAGGACATTTAGCTGCGTCATTATTTTTGTACCGCGCTTTTAATCTCTACTGTCGTCTATCGTACAATATCGCTATGATAGAGCCTGTGTTATGCTAGAGCGACTAAAAAGAGGTAATAGTAATAGGTCAACCATGCCTATCATGCCATTATTTCAGCCTCAGCAAGGCTTGAGCGTCTCTTGATAGCGGTTGCCACAGCCTCAATAATAAAAACATACTAACGACGATAATTGACCCTATATATGACCGATGACCTAACGATTTATAAGCAAATCTATCCAAGCCAATGTATCAAAATTGCCGAGCTTGGCTACCGCTCTGTGCTCAATATACGTCCAGATGCTGAGATCGAAACGCAGCCTAACAGCTGTGATTTGGCAACTGCCACGAAAGAAGCAAACCTAACCTATCATCATCTACCATTCGATGATGAGCGCTTGAGTATGCTGACCGTAGAGCAGTTTGCTGAGTTTTATCATGCGATGCCAAAGCCCATATTGATGTTTTGCGGTACGGGCGCACGCGCCAAACTGCTGTATCAAAGCGCATTGATGCAGGGCTTGCTATAGCCTCGATTATCGCTCTCGTTGAATGAGCAATTATTTTATAACACCCACCGAACCAATAAAAAAAGGAGCTCTTATGAGCCATGAAGTTAGCTTTACTGGCCAGATTACCCCTGATCAAGTCCCTATGATTGCCGAGAATGGCTTTAAAACCATCATCAACAACCGTCCTGATGGCGAAGAGCCTGGTCAACCAACCAGTGCAGAGATTGAAGCCGCTGCTAAAGAAGCAGGACTTGCTTATAAAGAGATTTCATTCTCAGGTAATGGCTTGACGCAGCAGCATGTCGAAGCATTTGCAGATTTCTTTAACCAAGCTGAGCAGCCAATGCTTATCTTTTGTCGTACAGGTAACCGCTCAAACGGTATCTATGAAGCCGCCAAGAAAATGGATTTATTAGACGATTAGTCTTTCGCCAAATTAACGAAATGTCCTACTTAAAACTGAAAACGCCCGTCCAAATATTGGATGGGCTTTTTTTGGGATCTCCTTTAAATGATGGAGACATCGCTCAAACTACAGACTGGTTAACTTTTGACATTGAGTACATAATCAAAAGTCACTGTGATCGTTGAATAGGATTTAAACATGCAAAAACCACTACTGATTATCGGCAATAAAAACTACTCCTCTTGGTCGCTACGGGCGTGGCTACTGTTAAAAGCGTTCAATGTTGACTTTGACGAGCAGCGGATTGAATTGTTTGATCCCTCAGCCCGCCCAATACTTGAGGCGCACTCACCAACAGGAAAAGTCCCTGTATTGGTCTACGGTGAAGGCAATGAAAAAGTAACTGTTTGGGATACGTTAGCCATTGCGATACATATTCATGAGTATTTTACGGATATCAATATTTGGACGGGTATCAGCAAATCTGACACCAGCACCCAACATGACATTCAAAGTAAAATAAATAGCGCTTATTGCCAAAGCATCATTGCTGAGATGCATTCAGGATTATCAGCTATTCGTAATGAGATGCCGATGAATATCAGAGCAACTGCTAAAATACACCCAAGTGAGGCGTGCTTATCTGATATTGCTCGTATTGAGGCTATTTTTGCGGATTGCTTAAAAGGACGTTCACCATACAGCTATTTGTTTGGCTCGTTTACCGCAGCTGATGTTTTTTTTGCCCCAGTGGTGCTGCGTCTACATACCTACGCCAACGCCTCTGGTTTAACACTACAACCAACAACCCAGCAGTATTGCCAGACCATGATGGCGAACCCGCATATCAAGACTTGGACTCAAGCAGCACTGCAAGAAACACGGATTATCGAAGAAGATGAAGCAGGTGAGATCATCGCACTATCAGGTGTGTTAGCGAGCTAATAGATTTATACAAAAAAACCACTTCAGCTTAGCCAAAGTGGTTTTTTGTTTGATAAGACTTAAAGCATAACGTATTACTGCTTTTGCTCTAATGCCTCTTTTACTGCTTTTTTGCCCCATGCACTCAGATCGAGATCCAATTTCTCATACTCTTGTGCATCGAATAATGGCTCTTTGACGCCTGATTTTAATTGACGAGCAAAGTCATCAAGCAGACGCTTGGCACGCGGGAACAGCATAATCAAAGCGAGCAAGTTGGCAAGTGCCAGTACGCCCATCAATGGATCGGCGAAGAAGAACACGCTGGTAGCTGCTGGAGCGACTGCGCCCAAGAATAAGATCGCAACCACCACAACACGCAACACCAAGGTTGCCGTTTTGGTATTCTTCTTAACCAAGAAGTTGATCGCATTTTCGCCCATGTAGTAGTTATACATGATCGAGCTTAATGCAAATAATAGTAGCGAGATGGTCAGCACATACTGTGACCAATTACCCAGCTGCGCGGTGAGCGCTTGCTGCGCGAGTACGATACCATCAACTTCGGCACCTGGCTGATAAACGCCGCTGAGCAGAATCATAAATGCCGTGGCACTACAGACAACGATGGTATCGATAAATACCGACAGTGACTGCGAGATACCTTGGCTGACTGGATGCGTGGCATAAGCGGTCGCCGCGATGTTAGGCGCAGAACCCAAACCTGCCTCATTAGAGAACAGACCGCGCTTCATGCCTTGCTCAATCGCCACACCGATACCGCCGCCGACAACAGATTCAATACCGAATGCATTTTTGACAATCATCGCCATCAATGCAGGCAGATCGGCGATATTCAACACGATGATAATTAGTGCCATCCCAATGTAAATCAGCGCCATTACAGGAATCACAACGTCAGCGACTTTTGCAATACGCTGGATACCGCCAAAGACGATAAATCCACCCGCAACCACCAGTACCGCACCTGATATCCAGCGATCAATCCCGAAGCTTTCAAGCGCGGAACCTGCTACCGTATTACCTTGGAATGCGATAAATCCAATGGAAAAAGACAGTAGTAAAGCAATAGCATAAATGACAGCGAGCCAACGATAATCTTTACCTAAACCGTGTAAAATATAAGTTGCAGGGCCGCCGCGAAAGTTACCATCATTGTCTCTGCGCTTGTAAAGCTGAGCCAAGCTACATTCAACAATACTGGTCATCATGCCGATGAGGGCAACTGCCCACATCCAAAACACCGCACCTGGACCACCCAAAGAGATTGCAACGGCAACACCAGCGATGTTACCACCGCCAACACGTCCGCCGATCGACACGAGCAACGCCTGACGGGCAGAAATGCCGTCGTCTCCTACTTCGTCCGTCTTAAACACACGGAACATACGTTTAAAATATGTAAACTGAGCGAACCTGCCCACAATGGTAAATAATAAACCAAAAATAATTAACATAGGCACGAGTGCCCAGCCCCATGTTAGATCCCCGACTAGGGCAAAAAAAGATTCTATATATTCCATGCCTATTTTCCTTATAGTTCATGACGCTATGATAGGTTTTATTGGGCTTATTATCGCATCTAAGACACGCATTTGTAACGAAAATGGCGCATTTGTAATGTAAATGATGACATTTTTTGAGGAAGGTTGCTTTGTTCACTCATCCAAATGACTGCTTTTTAAAATTTAGGCGCTATTCTATAGAAAAATTGCGATACAAGCGAAAAAAAAGCCACCTCAATTAAGGTGGCTTTTTCTTCTGATACTGAAGCTTACTGCATAACCAAATATTCAAATGCTGCCAATGCTGCTTTACTGCCCTCACCCATTGCAATGTTGATCTGCTTGAAGGGTACAGTGGTCACGTCGCCGCAAGCAAAGATGCCTTTGCGATCGGTGCGGCAGCGCTCATCAATCTCAATCTCGCCAAAGCGGTTTAAATCGACAAAGCCTTTGACAAATTCAGTGTTTGGTACGAGACCGATTTGTACAAACACACCTGATAAATCACGCTCATGTGTCTCGCCTGTGCTGCGATCTTGATAGACGATGGACGATACTTTGCCATCAGTCGCCTTGATCTCTTGCGTCGCCGCACCAGTGATGAATTCAATATTAGATTTTTCTTTGGCTTTATTGATCAATACTTGGTCTGCTTTTAACTCATCAGCGAACTCTAATACAGTGACGTGCTTGACGATACCTGCCAAGTCAAGCGCGGCCTCAACGCCTGAGTTACCACCGCCGATCACTGAGATGTCTTTACCTTTGAAGAATGGACCGTCACAGTGGGCACAAAACGCCACGCCTTTACCGATATTTTCTTCTTCGCCCGGTACGCCAAGCTTACGCCACTGGGCACCTGTCGCCAAGATAATGCTACGAGTTTCAAACGTCTCGCCGGTATTTAGGTTGATGCTGTATTTTTCTTCTTCTGTCTCACCGATGTCCTTCACACTCACATGCTCTTTTAGCGTGATATTGTACTCAGACAAATGCTTGACAAAGTTGGTCGACAAATCGGTACCATTGGTTAGCGGTACTGAAATCAAGTTTTCAATATCTTGCGTGTCTTTGACCTGTCCGCCGATACGATCAGCAACCATAGTCACTTTTAGGCCTTTACGCGCGGTATAAATGGCTGCCGCAACCCCTGCAGGGCCTGCACCGATGATAGTCACGTCTTGCTGCTCTAGTTGCTCAGCATCGTCTTCTACGTCTGCCAACAGATCAGGAAACTGTTCTTGTAGTTTTCCAATCAGTTTGGCAGTATCAATCAAACCATTGGCAAATGGCTTACCATTTAAGAATACGGCTGGTACGCCTTGGATTTTATTGGCTTCTACTTGTTCTTGGAATAGCGCGCCATCGATCATCTCATTGCTGATACCATCGTTTAGTAGCGCAAATTGATTCAAGGCCTGAACCACTTCTGGGCAGCTATGGCATGATAGTGACACGTAGGTCTGAAACTGTAGCGGCTTGTTGAAGCGTTTGACTAGCTTTTGGATACCTTCATCCAACTTTAACGTATGACCACCCGCTTGCAAAATGGCTAGGATCAATGAGGTAAACTCATGACCACCAGGAATACCGCTAAAGACGATACCTGTATCGGCTGGTTCATCATCAATATGACTTACCACTTTAAAGCTAATCGCGCTAGGCAAACTGTCATCGATAACCTGCTCATCGAAATTGATTTTGTCAGTCGTATCCGCAATTTTGCTCAAAAAGTCGATCAATTCAGCGCGTTTACTGTGCTCACCGCTACCCAATACAAAAGTAATCGGGCGCGTCATGTTTTCGCTATATGTCTTAACTGCGTCTAATAAATTTTGATCTATCATGTTTGTTCCTCATTATGACTGAATATGTAACGGCAACTATCGAACTGCCTGTTTAAATATGAAATGCTTAAAATGGATAATTTTGTATAAAACATTATATGTATCGGGCTTGTGCCCTTGAATGTCCCTATTATCAGGTGTTTGGCGCGTTTGAGCAAGCTGAGAAACTCAAACCTTAAATTTGATAAAACCAATCGTTAATAGGTATAATTAATTAAATACAAATCCACTTGCAAATAATAGCCGTGGTATACGAACTCTTTTTTCGCTACAATCAAATGAGTCCGATAGGAATAATTCTTATTTATCTGACTGATTATTGGCTTTTGTATATGCCTACTAGCAACGCTTTTACTGATAATTAATAGTGTCGATCTTGAGCAAGATAGCGTGTTGACTCTATAGTGTATTGATTTCATAAAACCAAGCGTTGTAATCATAACAACAATGCGCCGCGGCTGATAAACAGCGCACGCTTAATAACAAGGATGAACACATGAGAAAGACTGATACGTTGCAAGACAACAGAGAAATTATCGCCGAGCTGAGACAAAAAGACAGCCACTTTGCGAGTATTTTTGATGAGCATACTGAGCTTGATCAAAAAATCAATCAACTCGAAAAAGATCTAGTCAAGCATACCAGCCGTGAGGAAGAAATAGAACAAATGAAGCGGCGCAAACTTCACCTTAAAGATGAGATTTACAAAGCTATTGAAAAGAACAAACCTCACGCCTTAAACCAATAACACCTATTCTTTATATATAGAACTAATTGTCGTTAAGACCAAATTACCGCTTATATGGGTCGTTAAATCATTAACTAACACATAAGCGGCTATTTTTATCTTTAATTGTTTTCGGTCAATCAATGACTATCGGTATAGCTATTGATTACTTAGCCCCCGATAATCTCACCACCATTCACATGAATGACTTGTCCTGTGACATAGCTTGCATCATCACTCGCTAGGTATAGATAGGCAGGCGCAACCTCATAGGGCTGACCGGGACGCCCCATTGGATTGTCTTTCCCAAAGCTCTCGATCTCATCAGGCGTGAATGAGGCCACAATGAGCGGTGTCCAAATTGGACCCGGTGCCACGCCGTTGACGCGAATGCCTTTTTTCTCAGTGGTCAAATTGGTTGCCAATGCACGAGTAAAGGATAAAATTGCGCCTTTAGTCGATGCATAATCAATTAAACGCCCGCTGCCACGATACGCAGTAATCGACGTAGTATTAATAATGCTACTACCTGCTTTCAGGTGCGGTAGGGCAAATTTACTTAACCAGAAATGCGGGTAGAAATTGGTATGAACGGTTTTGTCGAACTGTTCGGTACTGATGTCCGTTAGTGACTTTTGCTCAACCTGCATGCCAGCATTATTGACCAAGATATCGATTTTACCGAATTCAGAGATGGCTTTATCAATGAGATCTTTGCAATTGGCTTCTTTTGATAGATCTGAGGCTACTAAGACACAGCGTCGATCATAAGATTCGACATGCTTTTTGGTCTTGTTGGCATCTTCGTCTTCGCATAGATAGCTGGCCACTACGTCTGCGCCTTCTTTGGCAAATAAGATAGCAACCGCTTGCCCGATACCACTGTCGGCACCAGTAATGATGGCAACTTTTCCTGCTAGCCTACCGTTTGGATAGTCACGCGGTAATGTTTCAGGGGTTGGCGTTTGCGCTTGCTGTGTTCCGGGCAGTGACTGCTGCTGATCTTTTGGACGATCGTTCTGAGATGACGTATTATTACTCATAATAACTCCTTTTCATTAACACGATTTTATTATCCATATTTACATAAAGGTTTCGTTGAAAAAAATACGCGTTGCTTTATTTCTCATATCCTTTATGCGCTTTTGATTGTTTCGTTTTCGAACAACCAAGGCTTTCTTATCAACCTTTGTTAATAGCATAGCGGTACGATAAAAAAATTCGAATAGTCTTGCGTGACAGATTGTGGTAGCGATGTAATTAATACAATCAGATAAAACGAATAGTAAATAATGTTAACAGCTACCATCATTTATGTAATGTAAGTAGGTTTGTATACAAAAAATTATTTAATTAATCAAAAAAAAGACCATACCAGTAATGACTGATAGGGTCTTTTTTATACTTCAAATCTAAGCTTCAAATACTATCTTTACAGAATCACTATTTGTATTCTTTTGCTTAGATTTTACCAACTAGGTCAAGACTTGGCTTAAGTGTATCGCCGCCTTGCTCCCAAGCTGCTGGGCAAACTTCACCGTCGTTTTCACGAACGTACTGAGCGGCTTTTACCTTACGTAGCATATCTTTTGCGCTACGGCCGATACCGCCAGCATGAATTTCTGCTACTTGGATCAGACCATCAGGATCTACTAGGAACGTACCACGCTCTGCTAGACCTGCTTCTTCAATCATGACATTGAAGCCGCGAGTGATTTTACCAGTAGGATCGCCGATCATTGGATACTGTACTTTGCCGATCGCTTCTGAAGAATCATGCCATGCTTTGTGCGTGAAATGCGTGTCAGTTGATACTGAGTATACTTCGACACCAAGACCTTTTAGCTCGTCGTAATGAGCGGCCATGTCTTCAAGCTCAGTTGGGCAAACAAAGGTAAAATCAGCTGGGTAAAATAGGAAGATCGCCCAGTTGCCTTTTACGTCTTCTGAAGTGATGGTTTTGAACTCACCGTTTACATAGGCATCGGCTGAAAATTCTGGGATTGCTTGATTGATAATAGACGCCATGATTGGCTCCTCTCTTGTTAAGTAAATTAAAATTATTTATAGGGATTTTTTAACTAGCCCTTTAGCTTTCTGGGCTACCCGATAAACTATACGCGAATTCTATAGTTAATCCAGTTAAAAGTTTTTAATGTGATGTTTTGTTTTATTAAACTTGTTAAACTATTCTCTCTATATCCTATCATTGGTACATAACTGGTAATTTGCTGCCTTATAGAGGCTTACTGACAGGATAAATTACATTAAAAACCCATTAAAAGAGAGGTTTTATGATTACTTTACGACAACTTGAGTTTGCGCTAGCCGTGGCCAAACATCGTCACTTCAAACGTGCTGCCGAAGATTGTAATATTTCGCAGTCTGCCCTGAGCTTGGGTATCGCAGAATTAGAAAAACAGCTAGATACACAGATTTTTGAGCGCAATAACAAGCAAGTACTGATTACGCCTATCGGTCAAGAAATCCTCACAAGGGCACAGCGCGTGTTCTCTGAAGTGAGCGATTTGACCACGCGCGCCCATAGCCATCAGACACCGCTTGCCTATCCTATGACCGTTGGTATCATTCCCACAATTGCGCCTTACTTACTGCCAAAAGTGCTGCCTGCCCTGCGTGCTCAATATCCAGAGTTCCGCATGACGATCGTTGAGCAGCAAACCGAGCGGTTGCTTGAGCAAGTGCGCTACGGTCATATCGATACGGCTATCATTGCGCTGCCATATGCTGTAGATGGCCTGCACAGTTTTGAGTTTTGGAGTGAAGACTTCTTTGCCGTCTTTCCAAAAGACGATGTACATGCCAATCTTGATACCATCAGCGCTGACGAGCTAGCTACTGCCAATCTTATGCTCCTTGGTGAAGGCCACTGCCTAACCGATCAGACGCTATCTGTCTGTCATTTTGACCGTGCACAGATGAAGTCAAGCTTCTCGGATGCCAGCCTAAACACGCTGATTCAAATGGCGCTTGCCAATATGGGCACGACCCTAGTGCCTGAAATGGCACTCGATCAGTTGCACTTGCAAAACCAAAATGCTGTCGCTGTACCGCTGGCTGAAGACGGGCCACATCGCCATATTGCCTTTGTCACTCGTCTGAACTATGCGCGTGTCGATGATATCAGCTTGCTCGGAGAAGTATTTAATAAAGCGTTTAAAGATGCGGCTAATACAAAATAAATGGCAAGTGACAAAGGTTAACTATGAATGAATTGCCACCTATAAATATGGAGCTGAGCAATCATTTTTACTTATGCTTGTCTGCTCTCAATAGTGATGTGACACCAGACGACGCACAAGCTCTCTGGCAAGATATCTCTGTGCATTATGGTGAACCACAACGGGCTTATCATACCCTGAGTCATATTGAACAGTTATTGGTACAGTTTGACAGTATCAGACACCATCTAACTGCTCCGTATATCGTAGCGTTGGCTCTGTATTATCATGATGTGATATATGACCCAACACGCGCAGATAATGAGCAAAAAAGCGCTGAATATGCCGTAGGCGCGTTGAGTTCTTATCTAAGCCCAGAGCAGTGCCAAGACATCTATGCATTCATCATGATGACGGCCAATCATCAAATAGATGAGTCGATATATATTGTTGAATACCGTAGTGTTAAATACAGTGATGCGGCATACTTATTGGATATGGATTTGAGTATTTTGGGTGCGCCTTGGCCTACCTATGAACAGTATGCACAAGCGATACGTCAAGAATATGCACACGTCGCAGATGACAACTACCGTGATGGGCGCACTGCGGTATTACAAGGATTACTAGCGCATCCCAAACTCTATTTGACTGATTATTACTATAGCCAATTAGAAGCGCAGGCTCGGGACAATATCAAGCGCGAGCTTATTTCGCTCGCAGCTTTATAAATAACTCACTACCTTGCCGTGCTGGATGGGAATTATAGCTCGTCTCCATAATATCAATACCAAAATGGCTTTGAAAACGCTGCTGGTACTCTTCTTTAGTGCCACCAAATGGTGGTTCCTCTCGTTTAAAGTCAGTATCAAATAACAAACCAACCAGTTTGCCTTGTGGCTTTAGTAACCTTGCCATCTGCTGCACATACTCATCACGGCGCACTGGATTAATCGCACAAAAAAACGTCTGCTCCAGTATCCAATCAAATTGGTACTGCTCAGCTGATAAACTAAAAAAGTCTGCACAAATCAAATGCTCAGATGGGAAGTCGGGATAACGCTGAGCAAAGGCTTCAATCGGGGCTGGCGCAAAGTCAACCAACGTGACATTGGTAAATCCTTGCTCATATAGATAGCCTACCTCGTAAGCATTACCAGCACCTGGTACGAGTATTGCCTTGTCCTTGGCATTTTCAGGCAGCTGGTCAATATAAGCTTTGAGCGGTGGTGATACTTGTCCCATATCCCAGCCAGTACTGTTTTTCTCATAGCGCTCCTGCCAAAACTCAGCTTGATTGACGTTTTCCATCTGACATCCTTGCATATAAAATTGTATTTAAACGACACGATTTGTACCGTTATTTATTATCATATCAGTCTTATCAACATGTGTCGCCGTTTTAAATAGGATGAAAAAAGGGAGACAAATTACTCTCACACAGTGAAAGTCATTTAGATGGGAAAGTCGCTCAAAGAATTAATGGACTCATAGACGAAAGTTATTCTAAGGGTAGCAAAAAGCTTATCAGAACGATGTCATCAATGTATGGATCTCTCAATCCAACTGCCCTATCTTGCCTGCCAGTATATTATGCCATTGCCGATAATCTGGCATCGCACTCGCCACCGTTTGCCAAAATGCAGGGCTATGATTGGCATGATGCAAATGGCACAGTTCATGGACGATGACGTATTCGGTACATTCGATAGGATAGGCAGGAAGATAAACGGACAACCAAATTCGCTTCGCGCGCGTGTTGCAGCTGCCCCAGCGTGTGTGCATTTTTTTTAATCGTATCTCATTGGCGTGAACACCAACGATTGGCTGCCATTTCTCAAATAGCGACGGCATGACATCGGAGAGCTGCTGGCGATAGTAGGCAACTTTTTCACCATGACTTAAGGTAAGTGCCTGTACTTTACCCCATAGATAAATAGGCTGGTCAGCAGTTGTAAGGTCTGATGGTGCGCCTTGTTTACGTTGATGCTGTTCTAGCACTTGTGGATGGTGGTTAATCGCCCAAGACACTCGCCGCGCCACCGCGTCAGCAGCTTGTGAATCACTAATATGCAGTGGTACAGAGACCATCAAGACATGCGGCTTTAAGCGGAAATTGATGTTTTTGACACGCTTTTTGCTGATATGCAGCTCAATATCTGCCTGTGCGAGCTGCTCTCTAACATTGTCTAAACGGATTTCCAAGCTAATGTTTTATCTCCTCAATGGCCGTAACTGTACCGATGGCTACGTATTATAACGCTTGCAAATGGTTATCAAAGGACATCCTATGCAACTTACTATCCTTTATAATATGAGCATATTGTTCAGCATTGTTTGCGTCTAATCTAATTTCTGACGAAACACTTACTCTTAACGCTGTCAATTGCCCTTGCCCATCACTTACAATAAATCCTGATGACTCGATAGGATCGTCGACTTTGTTCGTTGATCTACTGGCACTGGATAAGACGGATGCCCCTGCACAATCTGGCAAGCTCACATCGTCAATCAACTCTCGAGTATGTAAGTCATAAATTGCCGCACAGCCACCAATCGGAGTGGTCACACAAAGCAAATTACGGTCGCTATCAACGGCGACGCTCGCAATATATTGATGAAAGCGTTGCCATTGATTGTTTGGCATAGTCAGTGGCGTAAAGCTAACATCACCGCGCTGGTGAGTCAGTACCAATGGCACATTGATATGCTTTTCGCCTTGGAACTGAATACCGATCATCACGGATCCATCATTGTGCATCGCTAAATGACGTATGCTCATCTGATTGTGCTCGGGAGTCACTTGCTCAAGCAATGCCCCGTCATGACGATTCAGGTAGACCAGCGATGGTCGCATAGTATCTAAATTTAGCTCTTCACGTGAGGCCTGCTCAGTCTTAATGCCACCGTTTGCAATGACTAGCGTTTCGCTATCAGGATGCATAATTAGCTCATGCGGGCCGATACCATAGGAGTCAAATTCTGCTACTTTTTTATAAGCGTTGTTAGCATCATAAACACCGATTTTACCTGCCAGACTCACTGTGTCATTCTCAGTTACGTAAAGCAATTTTCCATCTAAGCTATAACAAGCATGGCCGTAGAAATGACGATGTAAATCCGCTTTGATCGCATGTTGTACTTGTCCATTTGAGGTATCAAGCACCCAGAACCTTTCGCTTGGACGACGACCCATTACAACGACATCGCGCCTTTGGTCGACATTGCTATCCTGAACTTGAGATTCAGATACATTTGTAGGCTGAACAACGATGTCATGGACACGCTCAGGCATGGTCGTCTGCCAAACGATTTGCCTGTCGGCATCAATACCTACCACGCCAAAGTCATGCTCATTTTGATTCAATGACGCGTTATTTTTTGGCATAGAGGCAACGCCGCTGACCCAGCGAACAGGCCGTGCGAGCATGGTCGTCGTATGCACAGCAGTAAGATCAAGCACGTTACTCTCATCATCTATGACATGATGATAAGCCTGCTGCCATGTCACCGCTGCTTGCTGACAAGCATAGCGAAAGCTTTTAAGGTTTGGCGTTGACCCAGCGCCCGACTGTAATGCTTGTAACTGCGCTCGCATACCCGCCACATAATCTTGTAAACTGGCATCTGGATGCTGCTGCTTACGATAATGATGGTGAATACCGACCAGAGCCGCGGTGCCGACTGCCGTGAGCATTGACGTTGTCAAAAGCTCACGGCTTATTGAACTGGCTTTTGGCTCATTTGATCTGTCATGACGCTCATCGTCTGACACCGTATTACCTTTAGCAGTAAACATCACTTAATCGCCATCGGTGCTATTAAAGCCCACTCGGATACCGAGTGCTGGAATTAGCTCGCGTTTAATCAAGCGAGTAACGGTAGTGAGGTGGTCATATAGCGCCTGCTGATCGTCTTTATCTGCTTTTGATAAATCTTCTGGCATTTGTGCCAATAAAGTGGTCGTGTCAGCCAGTGCCGTCGATAGATTATTAGCGACTGTGCTCTCATCATTGCTATTAAGTATCGCCGTCAATACGGGATCTGTCATGGCCTTATTGATGGCATCTAGTTTTGCATTGATAATAGCACGGCTTTGACCAGCCGTAGCCGCTGGCAAATGACCTTTTGCTTTACCCGTCAGACCGAGCGGCTGGTCAATGGCGTTAGACTTCATGGTCTCAACCAGTGACAATAGCGAGTTAAACCATTGGTTCAAGCCTTGATCGCTCTCAGCAGACTTGTCTATCGCCAATAACTCAGTCGCGTTCTGCTGCCAGTTTTTCTCGATGTCTTTTAGACGCGTGCTCAAAGCACCACTGGCGCTAATGACGTAGGCGCATTGACCAGCATTTAAGCTCTCATTGACAAACAAGGCTTCTTCTAGTCCTGGTACACCCTGTACGATAGCGCTCTCGCCCGCGAGCTGCTCTGGCGTGAGTGTTGGATTGGCAGCGATCAGGTCGGCCACGCCGCTATGTACCAAGCCGCGCTCATCAGGATAATAGTTGATGTACAAATTGCTCATACTGGCAGTCGCAGGACCAAAATTAATCATCTCAGCACTCGACCACGCTTGTGCCAATACTAGCCACTGCGCGCGTAATGCTTGTAGCTCAGCGCCGCTGACGGGTGCTTGTTGACAATATTTCTGTGCCAATTCATTTAATAGATCACTTTGCTTTGCGGCATCAGCATACGCGGGAATCACGATATCATCTGCCACATGCGTCAAATACGTTTTTTGGGTCTCAGGGCTGATATCTACCGCAACGATCTGCGCAGTGCTTTTCTTACTGCTTTCTACTGAGCTGTCAGTAGCTGTATTGTCTTTTGCAACTTCTTGACTATCCATTTCTGCAGATTTGTTGTCGTCGGCAGGTTTAACACAACTGATCAGCAGCCCGGCACTCAATGCAGACAGCGCCATCGCCAAAGCGTGATTTATTTTCATAGATTTCTCGGTAATGTTATAGGTAGTAATTTATAGCGTTTTTATGCTGACTTTCTAATAGTGACTGTATTACAGTGACCTTATTATAGCGACTTTAAGAACGCATTTAGCTCGGCGCGACCTTGCTTGTCTAATTTCAATACTTGTTGCTGTTGCTTTTCTGCTTCTCCGCCGTGCCAAAGAACCGCTTCCATCAGCGTACGAGCGCGTCCATCATGTAAAAACGTCGCTTGTGGATCCACCGTTTGCGCAAGTCCCACGCCCCAAAGTGCGGGCGTGCGCCATTCATAAGAATTGGCTAAAAACTCAACTTGAGCGTCTTTGGGTGGAAGCTTACCTGCGATGGTACGATCAGCAAGGTCATCTCCCATGTCGTGCAGCAATAAATCGGTATAAGGATAAATCACTTGTCCATGCTGCTCAAGATGATCATCGTCAGTTTTTGGCAACTGATATCTTGGTGTATGGCAGCTTTGACAGCCCATGTCATAAAAACGCTTTTTGCCCGCCAGCACAAGCTTATCATCCGCATTACGGCGGTGCGGCACTGCCAAATTACGGGTATAAAACTCCACAAACTTGGCAACATCGTCGTTCACTTCAACGGGCGGTTTGCCATTGCCTTGCTCATCAGCACCTGTTGTCGCATTTAAGCAGACGGTCTGTGTCGGCATGCAGGACTCATGAGGACGAATATTTGACGTCAACCCCATGTCTTCGTTAAAGGCACTTTGATTTTGGGTAATCAGTTTGGTTTGACCGGCTTTCCAGCCAAAACGTCCAAGCGCACGTTTACCCGTCTGTGGATCCATCACCCAATTGAACTTACCACTGATGTCGCTATTGCTATTATCGTTCGCTTGTTTTTTAATATCGTCATCAGGTATTTGCTCTAGCAGCCCAAGTCCAATCATTGGGAGCGCCACTCGCGGTGATACCATCATTGCCTCATCAAAAGCGCCATAACCAGGGTTGGTCAGATTAAAGGTTGGCGCACGTAGCGTCTCAACATGACCATCAGCAAAGGTGACCGGCTTATCTGTCCACTGTACTGCAATTCTGGCTTCAGCAGGGACACCTTGGATACCTCGGTCTTGCAATTGCCCGCCATACATAGGGTGAACGACCTTTTCAATCAGCGAGTCCTGTAACTGTTGTCGCTGCTCATCCGTCGTTGCTGGCATCGATAAACGAAGCAATAAACTGTCCGCATCATCATCGGCAGACATGGGCGCATGACCACGACCGTCTTTGATATGGCAAGACTGACAAGCCGCCACATTGAATAGCGCACCAAGTCCATCTCGGCTATCGGTACTGGCAGGGGCGACCACCCAAGGCTGCTTAAAAAATGCATTACCAATGAAAAACGAGCCCTTGCGCGACGCTGTCAGGTTCGATGAAGGCTTAGAGTAGCTTTCAGCACTGGTAATACTGATACCAGAGTCACCACCCTGCTTGATCTCTTGCGGATCAAAACTGACCAGTTGCTGCATCGGCACGCCAGCCAGTGCTTCGATATTTTCGGCACGTTCAGAGGTGAGCGGATGCTCGTCTTCACTAGTATTTGCGGCATACTCACTATTTGAGGCGTCGTTAGACACGCTATCGGTTGGCTGACAAGCGCTTAGCGCCGCTGCACCCATCATGAGCAGTGCAAGCTTGGATGGCAAATTTTGTATTATGCTAGAGGAAAAAGGAAAAGCAGAGGATTTGGTATAAATGGCTTTCATAAACATCAAGCGCCTTAGTTTTGAGAGTAGAATCATAAAGTCGGTATCGATCACGTTGTCATTGGTATCGATAGTCTGGTTCAGAATATAGCCTTATTGGCCTATTTTGAAACGGATAAATAGACGTTGCCAACCATCGTTGATAACGTCTATTTACCCAACTGATCATTTTATCAAGGTACGTCTTATATAGATAATAAGCACCTTTTAGCTACTTGGTGTCTGCTTAAAACTGTGACCCCGCATCGGCATCAAGATTATCAATACCGACGGCTTTTGCAGCACTCTCGATACCAGTCGTCAGCTCTTTTAGGCTATTAATTCCTGCCTCTACCCAGCCGCGACGGATATTTTGCTCTTCAGCAGAAATCCCTTCTTGGCTGGCCTGACCGACCGTTGCAATCATTTGGTCAATTTTGATCCCTTCTTTCTCGCCCTTTTCAACCATGACGTTGAATGCACCTTCGACTTTACTAAAGTCAGCAGCCAATTCATCAGCTTCCTCTACATGACCGCTGTCAACGAGATAGTCTTTAATACCATAGCCACCGACTGTTTTACCAGCGACTGTCTGGTAGCTACCATTAAAGACATTTTGGATACCGCGGGCATTGTTGGCATAGCTGAGATGCGTCAAGTCACTAAAGCACTCATGCTCATCTTCGGTAGACCCTGTGACAAAAGCGACCTGCATACGCTCAGAAGCCAACTCACCCAATGCTAAACTACCCATTTGGTACATAATTTGACGCAGGCCATTATCATATTTACGCGCCATCAAATCACTGCGTAAAGTATTTTCGGTATCAGGCTGCCATTGGGCTTCCATCGCTGTCAAATCATCCACCAATAATTGAGTGGCGGCTTTTAAAAACTCACCACGGCGCTCACAAATACTGGCATCTTCATTGACCGTATCCCCGCTGGTACATTGTCCATCTTCTGTCATATAGTCGGTGACTGGGCGATTACCCGCGCCTTCTTTTACGCCATTGGTATCTTGACCCCATAGCATAAACTCAATCGCATGGTAGCCAGTCGTTACATTGGCTTCGCTACCAC
This sequence comes from Psychrobacter sp., assembly GCF_030454045.1. GTDB lineage: Bacteria > Pseudomonadota > Gammaproteobacteria > Pseudomonadales > Moraxellaceae > Psychrobacter. The sequence continues at coordinate 24,298 of NZ_JAKDJE010000043.1, forward strand.
CAATCTCGTTCATTTCTGCAAGCAGCTCAGGTGTAATTGTGCTGGTATCTTGCTTGGTACTACCGACCGTAATGCTGTCGCTATTGATGATGTTTTCTTGACCGTTGTATTCGCCTTCATAGTCATCACTGACATAATCAATCAGCGCTTCATCTAGTGGCCAAGCATTGATCTGACCTTCCCAGCTATCAATGCTATTGATCGCGCGCTTATCATTTGCCGTCACAAACCCTTCATCAAAACGGAAAATTTCCGTCTGTGAGTACGGCTGGCGCGCAGCTTTATAGGCAGCTTTTGCCGCATCAAGGTTGGCTTGAGTTGGTGTCGCAACATAGGTATCTACCGCTGCTTGTAATGCCTTAGCAGTATCTAGCGAGTCTTTATAAGCGGCGTGTGCCATGTTTGCATAGCTGATAATCAGTCTATCAATATGTGCTTTTTCGGCAGCTGATATCTCTGTATTGTCGCCCGTTTCTGTGCTTACAACCTCTGTCTGCGTCTCAGTAGCAGCAGTGTCTTCTTCGGTTTTTTTGGTACAGCCCGATACCATTAACAATCCTGCAAGTGCAACAGCTAAAGTAGTTGGTAAAATCTTACGACGTGTTTCTGTGGTAATCGTCATACAAATCCTCAAAGAGATAGCAAAAGTCGTTTTGGTTAAATAGCTTCCATCATATCGATTATCAAATCACGCCTTAATCAGCTGATTTGATCTCGTATATTTATGCTTATCGCATATTAGCAAGCTTGTAACTATTGAATAATAAAACATTAACAAATTATAGTGTTATTGATAATCATTATCAATACTTAATTTTATGGTGGTGTTCTAAAAAGTATGCTGGCGATAAAAGTCAATAAAAGATCTATGCT
>NZ_JAKDJE010000110.1 GCF_030454045.1 Psychrobacter sp.
AATCTAGTCATAACACTATGATTGTCAATTATTCTATATATGTCAACACACCCTAATAGATGATAAATACAATAAAAAGCTGACTCGAAAATCGACTTTTAAAACCACAAACATCCCCGTAACGATTGAAAACGATGTTTGGATTGGTCATCATGCCATTATCAAATCAGGTGTTATCATCCATACAGGCGCTATAGTAGGTGCTGGCGCTGTCGTGACTAAAGACGTCCCGCCTTACGCTATTGTTGCGGGCAATCCGGCAAAAATACTCAAATATCGCTTTGAGCCCGAAGTGATTACTGCACTTCTTGCATCGAAGTGGTGGACCTATGATCTAGCAGAGATTGAGCCGAGCATCGGCTATGATAAGGTCGCCTCCATTCTTAAGGTATTTGACCACCCTAACCACTCACAATCTCTCAATAAAATACATGTTAAAGCATATCAGCTGACTTTTGATGCCTCTCGATATTTACTTCAAGTCAAAAACGTATAGTTCAGGATACTTTCTATCTATTATTAAGGCATACTGAGTCTATGCAAAAACCCGCTACTCATAAAACGATAGTAATGAGTGGATTATAATGATGTGGGCTTTTTAATTTTGCTAGAATGCGTAGATAGTTTTTTGTGCATTTTAGTAGCTGATTTTAATCAATAAGTGAGGCGACATGTTAGCAAAGCGTATCATTCCTTGTTTGGACGTGGACAATGGCCGCGTGGTCAAAGGCGTACAGTTTGTCGATATCAAAGACGCTGGCGACCCTGTCGAAGTGGCGCAGCGCTACAATGAACAAGGCGCTGATGAGATTACTTTTTTGGACATTACGGCGACCAGCGATGAGCGTGATACCACTTACCATACTGTCGAGCGTATGGCGGAAACGGTGTTTGTCCCCTTAACTGTGGGCGGCGGCGTGCGCAAAATTGCTGATATCCGCAATTTGCTCAATGCGGGCGCAGATAAAGTCGCAATTAACTCAGCTGCGGTATTTACGCCTGAGTTCGTCGGTGAAGCCGCGCAGAAGTTTGGCAACCAATGTATCGTTGTGGCCATCGATGCCAAACGCGTCGCTGACATCAACGTCGATGGCATTGTCGTGCCGCGTTGGGAGATTTTCACCCATGGTGGCCGTAAGCCAACCGGTATCGATGCCGTCGCTTGGGCGAGCAAAATGGCTGAGCTGGGCGCTGGTGAATTACTAGTCACTTCGATGGACGGTGATGGCACTAAAAAAGGCTATGATTTGGCACTCATGCAACAAATTACGAGCCGCGTCAATGTGCCCGTTATCGCCTCAGGTGGCGTTGGTAACCTGCAACATTTGGCAGAAGGCGTGTTAGAAGGCGGCGTCGATGCGGTACTTGCCGCCAGCATTTTTCACTTTGGTGAATATACCGTGTCGGAGGCCAAAGCCTATATGGCAGCACAAGGGATACAGATGCGTCTGTAGCACGCTCGTAAAATATAAATAACACCCAAAAAAATGCTATCATAGTGCTAACCATTTATTTTCGTTCAATTAACTAGGCCACCGTCAACATGATGAGCAACCAAGTTACGTGAATATATCAGACTATTTAGCCACGCATTTACATCCCTATTTTAATTAAACGCTTTATTAAGCAAAGGATTTTTTATGTCGAATTTACAACAGCAGCGCAACGACGTGACTCATATCGATGGTAACTTGCATCAAAACGCTGACGCGCGCATTGGTATTGTCGTCGGTCGTTTTAACGGTTTTGTCGTTGAGTCATTGGTTGATGGTGCCATCGATGCTCTACTTCGTCATGGCGTATTGGGTAGCAACATTACCGTTATCCGCGTTCCTGGTGCATTCGAGCTACCACTTGTCGCCCAGCGCGCTGCGGAGTCTGACCGTTTTGACGCCATTGTGGCATTGGGTGCAATCATCCGTGGCAGCACGCCACATTTTGATATCGTAGCCAGCGAGTCTGCTAAAGGTTTAAGTAGCGTTGCTATGGATTATAATATCCCTGTTGCCAACGGTATCATCACTACTGACAGCATCGAGCAAGCTATCGAACGCTCTGGTACCAAAGCAGGTAATAAAGGCTCTGAAGCTGCGATGGTCGTATTAGAGATGATCGCTGTCTTATCACAGCTAGACATTGATGACGATATCGATGAAGCGTAAGCTTTAAAGCTCAAATTTATTAGTCTAACTGGTGCTGCTATTGAGCAATAGCAGCACCTTGTAACATGACGCCAGCTATCAACACACTGGCTATTTTTTGAATTTTCGCCGTATTTCTATACTCTTTGAAGTTATAAATAAACAAAGCTAAAAAGCTACTTTGTTATTTATATTTTGACTGGGTATCATCTCAAAAATTTAGGTACAGACCCCCTATGACTGACCAACTCAAGCGCGCTATCAGCGCTGCGAAAACCGCACAAGCCAATCAAGCTGAAGCTACCCGTATAGCGAGCAGTAGTGCAGGTGATCAAACCTTCGATATGAGTGAGTCTTCTTATAAGACCAGTCACACTGCTATCCGTAAGGCGCGCCGCTTTGCCATGCAAGGCCTATACGAGTGGCTCGTCACCGACCGCCGCTTTGATGTCGATGGCAAGCTTGGCTGGAAAGACAATGCGCCGCATGATATCGCGGCTCGCACGCGCGCAACCAACGCCATGCACACCGTCCATATCGGCTACTATCATGAAATGATGCGTGACATCCCAGAGCAGATCGACGCGCTAGACGCGCTTATCAGCCAACACCTTGATCGTGAGATTGATAAGTTAGATACCGTTGAGCACGCTATTTTGCTAATTGGTGCTTATGAGCTACAAAACCGTATGGAGATTCCTTACAAGGTTGTACTCGATGAAGCGATGAAGCTGAATAATCACTTTGGCGCGACTGACGCTCATAAACTGATCAATGCAGTATTGGATAAAATGGCTGGTGAGCTACGTGCTTTAGAGGTACAAGCAGATACCAATGCCAACCTACGCACGTCACAAAAAGCGGCGGCTAAACAAGAAGCCACTGTAGCAGACAACGCCAAAGCGGCATCTGAGACGACAGACGCTATCGATGCGGCACCAACTGCATCAAGCAAGCCGCGTATCAGTGCTAACAAAACCAACGTCAAACGCAGTAGTGCCAGTAAAACCAGTGCCAATATCAGTGACTTCAAGGCGAGCAAGAAAAACGCTAACGATACCAAAGACTAAGACTAGTTATGAACGAGTTTGAGCTGATTGAGCGTATATTCTCACAGATGCAGGCCACGCATGCGCCATTAACGGATATCGAAAAAGGTATCGGTGATGACGCGGCTGTGATGGCATTGCCAGCAGGATCACGCTTGGTTAGCTGCATTGATACATTGGTTCAAGGGCGTCACTTTCATGCTGACTTTGCACAAGTAGATAAGCTTGCGTTTGAAATTGGTTATAAAGCGGTCGCGGTTAATGTTTCAGACATTGCAGCGATGGGCGCTACCCCACATAGTATTTTGCTAGCGTTGGCATTGCCTGAGCGTCTAGCGAATCATGAATGGCTCACGACATTTGCCAAAGGATTGTTTCATGCCTGCCAGCTGTTTGGCGTAACGCTGATTGGTGGCGACACCACGCGCAGCGAGCGCCTAGTGCTAAGTGTCAGTGCGCAAGGATTGCTTGTCGCAGATACACCAGCTGTTTATCGCTCAGGGGCACAAGTTGGCGATAAAATCTATGTCTCAGGCACCCTTGGTGATGCCGCTTATGCGCTACAGCATCCTGACAGCGCACAAGGCATAGAACTGGCGCATCGCTTGCACATGCCGACGCCGCGCATCGCTTTGGGTGCAACATTAGCGAAAACTGGTGCAACTGCGATGATCGATATCTCTGACGGTCTTTATCAAGATCTTGGACATATCTGTCAGCAAAGCTCAGTCAGTATGCGTATTCATTTAGATCAATTACCGAGTAGCGAGTCACTAGCCACGGTAGAGTTATCTGAGCGTTTGTTATGTCAATTAGCGGGTGGCGATGACTACGAATTGGCGTTTACCTTGCCTGCACATATTGAACCACCTACTTCTAATACGCCTATCACTTGTATTGGAGAAATCGTTGCGCTCGCAGATTCTATTGCGACAGATGCCAAATCGCCTAATCACTCACGTCTTGAACTGTTTTATCAAAATCAGCCAGTCACACCGACTCAATCTGCCCCCTTCTCTACGTGGCCTAATCTCACCGGCTATCAACATTTCACAGGCTAATCCATGACTGATCAACACTTATCTAAGCCTGATATTCGACAAGCAAATGACTGCCCGCCTCTACCAATCGGTGCCAGTATGCTTGACCGCATGGTTTATTGGCTCGGACTAGGTTTGGGCAGCGGCCTACCTCGACGCGCGCCCGGTACGTGGGGCACGGTTGGTGGTCTGATTGTGGGTGTGCCACTGATGAGCTTGGGTTTCGTTCCTTTTTTAATCTTGACGATTTTGTCGTGTTTGGTTGGTGTTTGGATTTGCGGGCGTACGTCAGAGTTGATGCAAGTACATGATGATCCGCATATTGTGTGGGATGAATGGGCTGGCATGTGGATTACCCTATTGCCGTTATCTTATATTCTCTCTTATTTATTTCCAGCATCTGAGGATATGGTATCGATGATGCTAATGCCGATGTTTTGGGGCTGGCTACCGACTGCTTTTATCCTATTTCGCGTATTTGATATCCTAAAGCCACCACCGATTGGCTGGGCAGACAAAAAGGTTGCGGGTGGCCTTGGGGTAATGTTGGATGACATTATTGCAGGGATTATGGCAGCAGTGATTTGGTTGATTATTTACATCATTGTGATGATGTTTATGTCTTTTTAATATTATTCCGCGGAAATCATTACTTCGGTTTAGCCATCTTACGTATTTGTTTTTGCTTGCTTAAGTTTTGGGTATTCAAGTTACAAAGCCTGAACGTCATAATTTTTTTTGTGCAAATTTTTACGCTATAATTCAACATTATATTTTGTTACATTTGTAGGCTTATTATGACATCTCCTCTTTCTGTGATTATCTTAGCTGCCGGTAAAGGCACGCGCATGCAGTCGGCAAAGCCGAAGGTACTGCAAACATTGGCTGGTAAATCGTTACTCGGTCATGTACTGGACACCTGCCATCAGCTAACGGTTGATGAGACCATCATCGTACATGGCTTTGGCGGTGATCAAGTAAAATCAGAGATTAGCAGTCAATACACACAGTCGACGATTACATGGGTTGCTCAAACTGAGCAATTAGGCACTGGCCATGCGGTCAAAGTCACTTTGTCCGATTTACCAACATCAGGGCAAAGTTTGATTTTGTATGGCGATGTGCCATTGGTCAGCTGCCAAACATTGACGGCCTTAAAAACTGCAAATACTGACGGCATGTCGATGCTGACGTTGACTGTTGACAACCCATTCGGGTTAGGCCGTATCAAACGTGATAAGTCAGGCAACATTGAAGCCATCGTTGAGCAAAAAGATGCCAGTGCTGACGAGCAAAATATTAGAGAGATCAACAGTGGTATCTACTGCGTAGACAACGCCCTACTGCATAAGTATTTGCCAGAGCTCTCTAACAATAACGCGCAACAAGAATATTACCTCACTGACATCGTCAAAATGGCCGTCACTGATGGTATTACGATTGCGGCGATTGAGCCTGAGCATACGTTTGAGATTGAAGGGGTTAATAACCGCCAACAACTCGCAAGCCTAGAGCGCACGTGGCAACGCAAGATAGTCGCCGACCTACAAGAAGCGGGCGTTCAATTTGCCGATCCCACGCGCGTGGATATTCGCGGGTCGTTGAGTGCCGGACAAGATGTGTTTATTGACGTCAATGTGGTATTTGAAGGCGACTGCACTTTAGGCGACAATGTCTATATTGAAGCAGGCTGCGTCATCAAAAACGCTCAGATAGGCAATGCTTGTTATATTAAGCCTTACTGTGTGATTGATCGCGCTGACATCGGAGCTGGTGTCGACATAGGACCTTTTGCACACCTGCGTCCTGATACGGTATTGTCTGACAACAGCAAAGTCGGTAACTTTGTTGAAATTAAAAAATCAACAATCGGTCAAGGCAGTAAAGTAAATCACCTAAGCTACATCGGTGATGCAACTGTCGGCACAGGCGTCAATGTCGGTGCAGGTGTCATTACTTGTAATTACGATGGTGTCAACAAGTCGCAGACCATCATTGGAGATAATGCCTTTATTGGTTCCAATGCAAGCCTAGTCGCGCCAGTAACCATCGGAGACACGGCTACCATCGCTGCAGGCTCTGTCATTACCAAAGACGTTGATAGTAGTGCTTTAGCATTTGGCCGAGCTCGTCAGGTACAAAAAAATGACTTTCAACGACCGACTAAAAAATAACTGGTTTATCGAAAGTTTGATCAATTGCCGTCATTCTTGAGTAAACCTAAGCAGTACGGCAATCGTGGTAGTACTGCTTCATCATACTTTTGAGCTAATAACTGAGCATTGGTAGCTAACGACACTTACTAGTCTTGTACCATCATATATTGAATTATTAAAAAACAAAGGGGCTGTCCTAGATAACTAGTTCAAACCCTGTTTAACCCATTGTTTTAATTGT
>NZ_JAKDJE010000044.1 GCF_030454045.1 Psychrobacter sp.
GGAACAATTTTAGCGATCAGCAGTGCCTATTTGCGAATGTTCAACACGCCCTAAAATATATAAAGCCATTTACACCTTAGCCGAAGAGCTGCTAGAGGCTGACCGTCGCGGCGACCAAGCAAAATTTGATGCGCTTTATGCAGAATTAAACGCCATTTGTACCGACAATGAAAACACCGATAAAGACCATCCCGAGCAGTGGGAGACCCTTGCTGATTTCACAGAGGATTTGGACGAAGCTTTAGTTATCTATGACAAGGCGTTGGTCAAAGCCACGGCGATCAATTCAAAAGATCATATGTCATCAATCGCTTTTTCTATGGCGGTGCTACAGCTTGAGACGGGTCAGACTGAAGCGGCTATCCAACATCTACAAAATGCCAAAGTTGCAGCCAACAAAATCGAAGACAAAGAATTTAAGGTTGAGATAGATGAGCTGCTTGCGAAACTGGTGACTGAATGATCGACCTTGTCCAATAGGATAATGGATGAATGACTTACTCAACAAAAATACTCACAAAAACACGTGGCTAGTGCCTGTTGCTTGCCTATTAGCAGGGGGTGCGCTTACTGGTATCTCGACCAACTTGGCAAAATATGCTGTCAATATCGGTCTAACACCACTCGCGTTTTTGTTTTGGTCGATCACTGGCGCGGCCATTATTTTACTAATCGTTGCTCTTATCAAACAAGAGATACCGCCTATTAGTGCCCGTAGTATCGAGTATTATTTTGTCGCCGCCTTTGTTAGCGTGGCGGCTGCCAATTTACTGCTCTTTTCGGCCATTCCTCATGTTGGGGCAGGGTTTGTTGCCCTAATTATATCTTTACCCCCACTGCTAACGTATCTTGGCGCACTGATGCTACGTATGGAGCGTTTTTATCTCATTCGTGCGCTTGGCGTAGTGGCGGCGCTTCTTGGCGCAGGGGTATTGGCTATCCACAAGCTTTCTGCGCCAGAGTCTAGTGTCTTTTGGATTTTAGTCGCGCTGTGCGGGCCAGTGCTACTCGCCATTGGCAATATCTATCGGACATTACGCTGGCCTGATAATGCCTCCTCTAGTGCGCTTGCGCCTGGGATGTTGGTGGCGGCGGCATTGCTGCTAGGTTTGTTTAGCGCGTTCTCTGATTTTTCTGTCGCGATGCCTTTAGATGCTTGGCTGCCGCTAGGGTTGATAGTCGTACAAGCGTGGGTGTTTGCTGGTCAGTTTTTCTTATTATTTCTTTTGCAAAAAACAGGTGGGCCTGTATTGCTCAGTTTACTAGGGGCGGTTGGGGCTGTCGTTGGTGTACCGATTGCGATATTTTTGCAGGGAGAGCGTCCACCTGAGGGGTTGTTTTTGGGAGCATCTTTGATAGCTGTTGGTGTGATACTGGTGACATGGGGCGGCGTAAAAATGGCGATAATAATAACAAAAGAAGAATGAGAGACAGCTTAGCAAGTGGGGGCTTAGTAAGTGGGGAAAGGAGTCAGTACGTCAGTCAGTATTGTATGATATTTCAAGTATTTGATATCTCATCTGAATGACTCTTAGGATCTATATTGATTCAATAATTGGTTACGATTCTCTCAAATCAGTTTTTGTGAATAGGGCAAAAAAGGAGTATAAGTATCGTGGTTATTGTTGTCATGGGTTCAAGCTATGAATGCAGCCGCACGTTATCGATTATTGAATAATGTTACGATTCTGATTAGTGTCATCGGGGTAGCTATTGCCTTATTGGATAGTGGCTTTACGTTGCCCATTTGGCTCCAACAAGTGTTTCATATTTTTTACTTGGTCGTTATTTTGCTCAGCTTTGTGGTGACGGTTGGCCGTTATCTCTACACAAACAAACCGCGAACGCTCAATAAAGTTGCTATTTTTGATGCTTTTACCAGTATCGCGATTGTCATTTTACTTACCGCGCATTTCACTGATTTGGTGCGTTCTGGATTGGACGCCGCCGTTGATGGTTTTGTCGCGATAAAGATCGCCGTGTTTGTCACCTTTATCCGTGAACTCTCTGATCATAATTTCAATCTCAATCGCACCTTTTTGCATCCTGCACAGTTTTTTATTTTAAGTTTCTTAGCCGTTGTGCTGGTTGGTGCTTTGCTCCTAATGATGCCCAATGCGACAACGCAGCCGCTGTCCTTTATTGATGCGCTCTTTACCGCGACTAGTGCGGTTTGTGTGACAGGGCTTATTGTCGTGGATACGGCAACCTATTTTACGACGTTTGGCCAAGTCATTATCATGGGGCTGATACAAATCGGCGGCCTAGGTATTTTGACGTTCGTGACGTACTTTAGTTACTTCTTTAAGGGCGGCGTCAGTTACGAGACGCAAGCGAGTATTAGCGAGATGTCTTATATGCGCGGCATGGGTAATGTGGTGTCGACACTTAAGTCGATCTTATATGTGACATTCGCCGTTGAGGCGGTGGCGGCGGCACTCATTTATATCAGCATTTATGATATGCCTGATATGGACTGGTCTGAGCAATTGTTTTTTTCGGTCTTTCATGCGATATCCGCTTTTTGTAATGCTGGGTTTTCTACCTTTAGTGCTGGCATGTATGACGATTCGCTGCGCTTTAATTATCCGCTACAGCTCATTGTGGCGATGACCTTTATCTTTGGCGGTATGGGTTTTACCATCGTGGTCAATGTACTGCGCTATCTGCGTCATCGCATTGAGCAGCTGATCTATCGCAATGATCGGCACTACATTTATCAGCCTTGGTTGCTGAATATCAACAGCCGTATTACCTTGATTACGACTGGGGCGTTATTGTTGACTGGTCTGGTTGGGGTGATGGTATTTGAATACAACAATGTACTCGCTGACCATACCAGCTTTTTCGGTAAGCTTATCACAGGGTTTTTTACGGCTGCCACGCCGCGAACCGCAGGATTCAATGTCATTGATATGGGTGAACTGACTTTTCCAACGGTTATGCTAACGATATTTTTGATGTGGATTGGGGCGTCGCCCAACTCAACGGGTGGTGGTATCAAGACCAGTACCTTTGCGATTGCGCTATTGAATACATTGAGCTTAGCCCGTGGACAAACCAAGATAGAAGTATTCAAGCGTCAGATTGCTGAGATTTCTGTGCGCCGCGCGTTCTCTATTATGTGGTTGTCATTATTGGTCATCGGTACGGGTGTGACGCTGATTAGTTATGATCAGCCAGAGCTTGATTTGATCAAAGTGGTATTTGAATGTTTCTCAGCTTATAGCACGGTTGGGCTAAGTTTAAACCTGACAGCAGACTTATCGAATTTTAGTAAAGTGGTGGTGTCGGTCATCATGTTTGTTGGACGGGTCAGTATGCTGACGATATTTATTGCGCTACTCAAAAACATGCGCCAACGCAATTATCGCTATCCGACTGAGGAAATCACGATTAACTAACTTATGATAAATAGACGGTTTTATATGCAAAAACAGGGAAACTTAGAGTAAAAGATACTAAAAAAGGTCATAAAAGTTATGAAATACATCATCGTAGGGTTGGGGAATTTTGGGGCGTCACTGGGAGCAGCATTGACCCGCCAAGGTCACGAAGTGATTGCCATTGACAGCAGCATGCAACGAGTAGAAGCCTATAAGGAAGTCATTTCTCATACGCTCTGTATGGATGCCACGGATGAGTATACCGTGAGCGGATTACCGATTGTCGATACCGACACCGTCATTGTTGCTATTGGGGAGGATCAAGGCGCCAACGTGATGGCAACGGCGTTATTCAAGACACTAAAAGCAAAACGTTTGATCAGTCGTAGTATCAACCCGCTGCATAAAAAAGTTTTGCAGGCCATTGGTGTCGATGACATTATTTACCCTGAAAAAGAAGCAGCCAATCGCTGGGCCAAACGACTGTCACTAAGCCATTTTGTTGATTCGTTTGAGTTAAGCGATAACTTTAGTATGGTAGAAATCAAGATTCCAAATGTGTTGATCGGTAAGACGGTTGAGGAGTTGCGGTTGGAGCAAAAATTCAATATCCGATTGCTTAGTACCTTGCGCTATGAGTATTATGAAGACAGCTTTGGTCGTACCCAGACCAAACCTAGCGTGCAAGGTCTGGCCACGCCTGATCAAATATTGCAAGACCGTGATGTATTGGTCATTTATGGCGCAAACAAACACATCAACCAGTTCTTACGTAGCGTGGGTGTGAAAATCAAATAACGGCTTTCAATCGCAGCGACATGAAAAGGGACAGGGGAAGTTTATGAATAAGCGCAGTATATCCGTTCTATTGTTCGCTGTTATCGTGTTGCTGTCAGGCTGTGATCCGTCTGCGCAAGATCCGAACGTTCTTATGTCCGAGCACCAACAAGATCCGATTGAAGCGTTAGAGGTGACCTCCGATGTAGATCGCAGTCAGTTCAGCTATAAAGAAACCTTTTATGTACCGATTTACTCTGATATCTATATCGATAGAGACAATCGCAAAGTACTACTGTCAGCAACGCTGAGTGTGCGCAATACCACGCTGAAAAAATCACTGTATATTAATAAAATTGATTATTATGATACGGATGGGGCATTGGTAAAGTCGTATCTAAGCAAACCCATCGAGCTATCAGCGATGGCCACGCTCAACTACATCGTCGAAAAAGAAGAAGATAAAGGCGGGTCGGGTGCTAACTTCATTATCGAGGTCGAAGGTGTCGATGAAACTGTCAGACCAGTGATTGAGGCGGTCATGATTGGGAATTTTAGTAATAAAGGATTTGCCTTTAGTACAGAAGGTACGCCAGTAATACATTAAAGGAATGTATTCAGTGAAGTAATAAATAACAAGGAAAGTTTAATTTAATTCAATTCAAGGAAGCGTTATGTCTGCAACCAAAGAAGAAATCAGCGCCTTTATGGCGTTAGAGTTTCCACAAACCAAATGTATCGTCGAAGCAGTCAGTGAAAATGGTGCGACTTTATCACACGAGATTGGCATCGATGAGCTACGTCCTGGCGGCACAGTGTCAGGACCTGTCATGATGACCGTCGCTGACGTCGCCATCTATGTGGCGATACTTGGGAAAATCGGTATCGTGCCATTGACAGTGACGACGAGTCTGACTATCAATTTTTTGCGTAAACCATCAGCAGATGCACGTATTATCGCTGAATGCACCTTACTCAAAGTAGGGCGAGCCTTGATAGTGGGCGAGGTATCTCTGTATTCAGAAGGCTCAGACGATGTCGTGGCTCATGTAGTCGGCACCTATTCTGTACCGCCCAAGCGTATTTAAAACGCTATGTAAGCGCTTGGGTACGTTATAAAATAGCGAGTGTTTTCTATTCGTTCGGGTCTGATCCCGGTGGAAAGTCATGGCGTAGCTGCGCGACATTATCCGTTGTAACCGTATCCGTGAAATTGTTCAAATCACTATGCACGTATTGGGTGACAGCGGCTATTTGCTCATCATTCATCATGCTATGAAACGATGGCATCCCGCGCAGGCCATTGATTGTTACGCTAATAATATAGTACTTCGATTCCATTTTGCTATTGTTAGCTAGCGGTGGGTGGATAGTAACCAGCGCCGTATGCACCGTCACCTTTTTGCATATGGCAACCTGCACAGGAGTCGTTATAGAGCTTTTTGCCATTGATCGTAAAGAACCCCGTTTTGTTATCATCCTTGCTTCAATGCTAGATCTATCATACAAAGGCTTATTATCCAAAGTTTTGTCATTCTAAGACGCGCTACCCAAGCTTTTTGGCCTTTTGATGCAAGCGTTTGGCGGCATCCATGCCAGATAGGATTGCACCTTCTTGCCATGCAGGAATGTGCGAACAGTGCTCACCTGCCAGTACGATGCGGTGATCAATCTTGCAAAGGGTCTCGTAATACTGCTCACGACTCGACTCGCTCCAGATACCGTAGCAACCCAGTGTCCAAGGGATTCGGTGCCATGCAACCGAGGTGCCTGAGCGAAACTCTTTGGTATATTGTGGATGAATCTGCTTGCCATAGGCGAGCGCCGCGTTGATACTTTCTTTGGGTGTCAATGAGTTAAACTTGTACGAAGGCTCGCCAAATCCATACGCACCAAGCAACACACCTGAGCCTGTGCTAAACATATCTTGTGACGGATAGGAGATTTGGGTGAGGGGTAGATCGGTATAAGTGATGCCGCCGTAGATCCATTCGTCCTCTTCCCAAAACCGCCGTTTGAACTCCAAACCCACTTTATACGAGCTATCATAAGGGAGGGCTGCGATTGAATAATTTTATTGACGGTTTGTCTGGTTGTGCCAAGCATAAAGCCAATCTCTTCTTGTGATAAGCGCAAATCTATCTTTATATCGCCATCCATTTGCTTGCCATAAGTACCAATCAGCCCTACAAGCATACTCGCCAGTCTTGCCGATGTACTCAACGAGGTAGCGTCATCAATCCAGTCAAATGCCTTAAAGTGTACAACATAATGTGAGCGAACAAGAGTGGCAGATGCGAGTCAATCTTGCTGCTTGTTATCGCATGATTGCCTACTATGGCTGGGATGACTTGGTATTCACTCATATCTCAGCCCGCGTCCCTGGTACTGAAAATGAGTTTTTGATCAGTCCTTATGGCATGCTATTTGAGGAGATCACGGCCTCTAGTCTAGTCAAAGTCAATAAATTAGGCGAAAAGGTCTCGCCATCAGCGTTCGATGTCAATCCAGCCGGGTTTATCATTCATAGCGCGGTGCATGAAGCGCGTGACGATGCGCACTGCGTGATTCATCTGCATACCATCGATGGAGTTGCCATCTCAGCGCAAGAACAAGGCCTATTGCCCATCTCTCAACAATCATTATTTCCGCTATCCAACTTGGCATACCACGACTACGAAGGTATCGCATTAAACCCTAAAGAAAAGGTGCGTCTGGTCGCCGACTTAGGCGATGCTAACTTTATGATTTTACGTAATCATGGCCTGCTCACTTGTGCCAGCACGGTCGCCGCTGCTTTTTTTGTTTCCTGTTTTTACCTCCCTATAAGCATTCTATCTGTCAGGGTCTTATTTTGACTCCTGATTCCCTTTGTGTGTTATCACCGGTTTTTAAATTAATCCGCCTCTATCAACTTGTGTTTTTTTGTCATCATATGTTCATAAATGAGCCGTATTCTTATGCCCATTATAAATAGTTGTTGTGTGTCACAGAGATTGATATCCATTAAGCGGTTCATTGATAGCAGTTGATGCGTAGATAAAAGGTGTGTGTATGAGCGTTGCTAGCAGGCTTGGTAGTATCTCTACCCGTATGCTGATTATTTTAGCGTTGGCTTTTTCACTTATTATCCTCATGGTGTACTTGGTCATTGAAACCCAAGGCAAGCCGCGCATTATGGAGATGACTTCAGAGACTGTGGTTGAAACAGGCAACGAAGTCATCAACAGCATCATGGTTAGTATCAACCATGTCGATGGGCTTGCAAAAGCAAGCAGTACGATGGCGGGCGGTCTACCTAAAGAGGATGCACTTTACCAAGAAACCTTTGGCAACCTCATGCAACAAATGGATCAAAGAGTCGTGGGTGGTGGGGTATGGTTCGACCCAAATATGTATGCCCAAGGTCAAGAGCGTCAGTCGTTTGTATGGGCGCGCGATGAGTCAGGCAGCATGCAGTCAGTGACGCGCTATGACCAAGTGAGCCAAACGCCTAATGCTTATTATCGAGACTGGTGGTATATTCCAGCGTTGTACGCCAATCATGATCATTGTGTCTGGAGTCGGGCATACATCGATCCCACGAGCAATCAGCCGATGATGACTTGTGCTAAAGCGTTGTACAACAGTACTAATCAAGCGTTTGATGGCGTGGTGAGTTTTAACTTATTATTGGACAATCTTGATGCCGCCATGAAGAGGTGGCAAGAGAAAATAGGCGGCTATGTCTTTTTGGTTGACTTGGACAATCGATTTTTGACCCTTCCTGAGCAGTCGCTCGTCACTCAAACCACCGCCAACAATCCACAAGGCGAGATGATGAACGCCAGTCAGTTGGCGGCTATCAATCCGAGTTTTGCGCCTATCGCGGACAGTTTGGGTCGCATTAACGATACGCTCATTGATGATGCTACTGCCAAAGATGAAAGCCGTTTTACCTTGGCAGCGCGTAGTATTTTGAGTACGACCAATCTGGGCAAAATAAGTGAGCAAGAGTCTGAGTTGCTCTCAGCGTTGCTGTTGTTAAATATCGATCAAACTTTCAATTTAGTCGACAGCCATCTGGTCGATACCATCGACGTCCCCAATGATTTTGTCTTACAGCAGCCAGCCACAGCCTTCGTCTTTCGCATGCCATTCACTTATTGGAAAATGGTGATTGTAAAACCCAATAGTGATCTGCTCAGTGTCGCCAATGCGTTATCCAATCAGCTGATACAAGCGATGCTACTGGGCTTTATCCCTATTTTATTATTAACGGCATGGGTGTTTCGTCAGTATTTTACTCGTCCATTACAACGTATGTCGCTTTTGGTGGCTGAGATGGGCGCTTTGATTGAACAAAAACAATATCAAAAACTGCTCGCACATAAGCTGCCCAGCTCAAGCGTGAGCGAAATTCAAATCATCAGTGAGCAGACCAACCAACTGATTGATCGTGTCGTCGAAAACGAAGGCGCGCTTGCTGAAATCAACGTCCATCTAGAAAAACAAGTTGCTGCCCGCACCCAAGATCTACAGCAAGCGATGGATGAGTTAAAAGCCTCGCAAGTACAATTAGTGCGCTCCGAAAAAATGGCAACCCTAGGACAAATGGTGGCTGGGGTGGCGCACGAGGTCAATACGCCACTGGGCTATGTACGTAGTAATATCGAATTGGTCGGTGATAACCTGATGCGTTTCGATGAGCTGATCAACCATACTGACCAGCTATTGCAGGCGCTAAAAGACGCCAATGCTGACCAAGCGCAAGTGGCACAATTGACGGCTCAAACCCTAGAGTGCTGTGAAGAAATTAAAGAAGATGAAGTCAGTGAGGATTTGGCTGATTTGATTAAAGACAGTTTGTACGGGGTGGATCAGATTGCTGAGCTGGTTGTGAGCTTGCGCGATTTTTCTAGAATTGATGAATCAAAAGTAAAAGACGTCGATATCAATGACTGTATCAATACCTCGCTGGTCGTGGCGCGCAACAACCTTAAAACCTTAGATATTACGACCAACCTAGCGACACTGCCGCTGATTCAATGCAATCCCTCGCAAATCAACCAAGTGCTATTAAATTTATTCAACAATGCCGCTCAAGCCATAGCGCCTGATCAAAAAGGCGAATTGCACATCATCTCAGCGGTCGATGAAGCACAGCAACAAGTCGTGGTTCAAGTGACTGACAATGGCGTGGGTATCAGCGAGCACACATTAGACCGTATATTTGAGCCGTTTTTCACGACCAAAAAAGCAGGCGATGGGACGGGTTTGGGGCTGGCGATCAGCACACAGATTATGGAGCAGCATGGTGGCAGTATTGCAGCGACCTCCATTGTCGGCGAGGGCACAACTTTTACTATTGTGCTGCCAATACAGTCGAAAACTTATGAGAATAAACCCTCCAAAGCCTTGTTTGAAGGTTGAAATACTTCTCACCATTTACCCAAAGAGAGCCTCATGCAAAAACCAAAAATTGCCTTTATCGATGATGAGCCGCGCATTTTACGCAGTCTAAAAATGCATTTTCGCCAGTCACACGACGTGTTTGTCACCACGGATGCCACTGAGCTTATGAAATATGTCAGCGAGCACGATGTACAAGTGGTCATCAGTGACCAACGTATGCCTGATAAGCAAGGGACGGAAGTCTTGCGTGATATCAAAGAGGCGTCACCCAATACCATTCGTATCTTGCTAACAGGCTATGCGGATCTCAATGCGGTGATTGACTCGGTCAATGACGGAGAGATTTACCGTTATATCACCAAGCCTTGGCAAAATGATGAGCTCAAAAAAATCGTAAATAAAGCCACAGAGATTGCTCAGCAAACGCAAGATATTACCCAAAATATGAAGCAAGGTGATGAATCTCAGAGTTTTATGAATGCTAGTAGCAAAAGGAATATACTGGTATTAGATGATGATGAGAGTATTTATCAAGAAATAAAAAATCAGTTTAAAAGTACTTATACAGTGAGCTGGGCAAGCAACCTCGAGCAGGCTGCGAAGTTACTACAAAAAAAGAAGTTTGGTGTCACCATCACGGATGCGACGCTCAACGAAGAAAATATTACTCCTATTGTCTACGCTCTAAAAAATATCCAGCCCGATCTGATGGTGCTGATGTTGACTGAATTTAAAGACGCCCACATGGTGATTGATCTCATCAATAAAGGGCAGGTGTATCGCTGTCTGCCACGTCCTACCAACTTCTCTATCATGAGTATCAGTCTGAACCGCGCGTTTGAGCATCACGAAAGACTGGTACAGCAGCCGATATTAGCAACTCGTCATCATGTTGAAGAAGTACCAGAAGCTGAGACTTTTAATTTTTCTGAAAGATTGAAGGGTTTCTTTGCCAAGTTTAGAGGCTGACGCATGATGATGTAAGGTATTCTGATTAAGATGCTATATCAGGTCAGCATATGATTGAGCATTATCTTTAATAAAGAATAAATACCCGTATTTATAAGAATTTGCGTGACATAATTACGGTATCGAGTGATGGGCTTATTAAAACAATACGTGTATGTTTCTTATGATCATTATTAAACCACTAATCACCATTAGTATCAGCAGCATTATTCTAAACTGACTAATACTGATGCCAGCCAAAAAGTGCTTGCCAATGACGTTGCCAATAACGGCACCCAGTCCTAATACCAGACCATACACACAGATTTTGACAGTGAGTATGCCAAAAAAGGCGTAGCTGACGACTTGTACAATACCGACAAAAAAAGAATTCGCCGTTTTGGTCGCAATAAGATTCTCTTTTTCTAGACCTGCGTTCATATAAAAAGGGTTAAGAATGGGACCTAGGCCACCCACCAACGTGCTCATAAAGGTAATGAAAAAGCCCACAGGTACAAAACCTACTTTTGGCATGTCAAACGTTTTACTTACTTTACCGAACTTGTATTGGAAAATAGTAGAGATAAAAATGCACCTACCAATAACTGAATCCAGCCTGCATCCAAACGACTAAAGACCAATGCCGCCAGCCACGCTCCTACGATAGCGCTTGGCACATAGTATTTGGTCAATGACCAGTCAATATCATGCCAAAATAAATAGAGCCGTGAGGCATTACTCATAAAGGTAGCCACGTTGATCACAGGCGGCGCAACCGCAGTCCCTATCATCGAAGAAGTGACTGGTATCAGCAGCATCGCACCGCCACCACCAGATATCGTAGAGATAATAAAAGCGATCATACCAGCACTGAATAGTCCTACTAATTGCCACGTTGGAATGGTTTGCAACAAATCTAAAACAAGGGGCACTATAAAATCCTATTTCATGAGTGACATCAAGTAGTGATGTTTTGCTAGTTTTGAACAGCTGATAAAAAAGTGAGGAGTGTTAAGGGCTTGTCCCTAATGACTATTGAAAGTAGGGTAAAAGTATCTCTAAAAAAACGGTGGCTATACATAGAGTATAACCACCGCCGGAGAGACATTTAGAGACGAACTGGCAAAAACTTATGCAGCAGTCTTCTTAAAGCGTTTACGATACATTTTACGAATGATTGGCATGAAGATCATGACCACGACCAGACCCCATAATGATACGGTGATTGGGCTGCTCCATAAAATAGACATCTCACCTTGAGAGATAGAGAGCGCACGACGTAGGTTAGACTCCATAAGCTCTCCTAGTACATAACCTAGGATAAGGGCTGATAGAGGGAAGTGCAGTTTACGTAAGAAATAACCAAAGATACCAAGTCCTACCATGAATACCATATCAAACGTTGTACTGTTGATAGAGTAGACACCAACGAAACTGATAGCAGCAATTGATGGGATCAAGATATAGTTTGGTACGTTCAGTAGCTTAGAGAAGAAACCAACCAACGGGATGTTCATGACAAGCAAGATAACGTTACAGATGAACAATGAGGCAATAAGACCCCAAACGATATCTGGCTGCTCAGTAAATAGCTGTGGACCTGGCGTGATGTTATACAAAGTCAACGCGCCCATCATAACCGCTGTCGTACCAGAACCTGGGACACCTAGCGTTAACATCGGTACAAATGAGCCACACGCTGACGCATTATTAGCCGCTTCTGGTGACGCTAGGCCACGAAGGTCACCTTCGCCAAATTTGCCACTATCGCCAGCAATTTTACGTTCGCTAGCATAGGTCATCGCACTGGCAATGGTCGCGCCTGCACCCGGTAGGATACCAACGAAGAAACCCATTGCACCACTACGCAACATAGCACCGATGGTGAAGAGAAACTCTTTTAGGTTGAATAAGCTACGCTTACCTTGCGCGACTATTTTACCACCCGTACTGGTTCTTTCGAGCAAAATCAAGATTTCACTGACACTGAAGAAACCAATCACGATCGTTGTAAATTGGATACCATCAGATAGGTTGACGGAGTCAAAAGTATAGCGATAAATACCCGTCACTGCATCGACGCCGACGGTGGCAAGACCCAAGCCGATTAATGCGGATACCGCTGTTTTGATAGGCTGATCACCGACCAAACCACTCAAGCAGCAAATCGCGAATACCATCAATACGAAGTATTCAGCAGGGCCAAAAGATACCGCCCATTTAGCCAATAAAGGTGCAAATAGCACCACACCGATGGTCGCAATCGTCGAGCCAATAAAGGAGGCGACCGCAGAGATGGATAAGGCGATACCGGCTTTGCCTTGTGTCGCAAGCGGATTACCATCCAAGGAGGTCATCACCGCTGCCGCTGAACCTGGTACGTTGAGCAAAATGGCAGAAATACGACCACCGTATTCACACCCCAAGTATACAGCTGCTAAAAGGATAAGCGCACTTTCTGGTGGCAGACCAAGGGCAAAAGCAAATGGTAGTAGAATTGCCACACCGTTAATTGGGCCAAGGCCTGGCAACATACCCACAATCGTACCAATAAAAGCACCGATGAGTGCAATCAGTAAGTTTTTGGGCAACATTGCTACGCCGAAACCGTGCATTAAAAAATCAAAAGTTTCCATAATAGCTATCCCATTATTCCTGATAATATTCCAAGTGGCAGAATCACATCCAAAGCCATGTCAAATAGGACATACAGGGCGATACTGATCACAACTGAAAAGATAAGGCATTTAATAGGATTGCCGGCAAACAAGAGACCAACCGCAAAACACATCAGGGTGGTAGCAACAACAAAACCTAAAGGCTCAAAAATCAAACTATAAATTAATAATGCGCTGACACATAAAACAAGGTTTCTAATAACGATTTTGTTGTAGCCTAAATTAATAGGTTTGGTGAATCGCGGTGGACGAAAGGCGATCACCAAGGTCAAAAACGCCATCAATGAAAAAATTAAAATAGGATAGGGCCGAGGACCGATAGGATCATAGGCAATGGGAGCGACGTAACCAATAGCTAAGTAGACCAAAAATAAGCTAAACAGTGCCATCAATCCAGAGAACGCACGTTCCATTGTCATAGAAGTACTCCTTAAATTCTAAAATAAAAAGGTTGATAGATGTCTCATCTGTCAACCTTCGATAAATACCATGAAGTTTTAGTATTCAATCATTAAGGGGATATGGTCTGGATGAGACTATTTAGCGGTAGCACCCGTAAGACCGTACTCAGAAGACAACTCACGTAACTCTCCAGTACGCTTATAGACATACTGCTCAAGCTCTTCGCCAGTCATAGAGAAAGGTAGTAGCTCTTGCTGTTCACGCAATTCGGCAAATTTTGGATCAGCAAGCACCTTGTCAAATGACGCTTTCCACCAGTCGTAAGCGGCAGGGCTAACGTCTGGACCCATGTAGTAACCACGAACGACAGGCCAAGTCACATCATAGCCTTGCTCTACTGCAGTAGGGATATCAGCCATAGAGCCGCCCAATCTCTCATCTGCAAATACGGCTAAGACACGTAGTTTGCCAGCAGTAGCTTGTGGCATAA
Source organism: Psychrobacter sp. (assembly GCF_030454045.1). Classification (GTDB taxonomy): domain Bacteria; phylum Pseudomonadota; class Gammaproteobacteria; order Pseudomonadales; family Moraxellaceae; genus Psychrobacter. Next base: position 14,076 of record NZ_JAKDJE010000044.1, read on the forward strand.
TCTCAGCAATACCAGCACTCACAACAGTGACATGGTTACCCATGACTGCGGTGATGGCCTCACCGCCGCCTTCCATCGCAACATAAGTCATGTCGTTAGGATTAACACCAACGGCTTTTGCCAAAATGGCCGTTTGCATCCAGTCCTGACCACCAACACTACCACCGGCAGCAAAACTGATTGCTTTTGGATTCGTCTTAAGCTCAGCGACTAACCCTGCTAGATCCTTGATTGGTGAATCTGCATTAACCGCAATGGCACCATAATCGGTACCAACGGCGGCGAGCCATTTCACGTCTTTTTCGGTGAACTTACCAAATTTACCTTGTGATAAGTTCAGGATTGAGCCCGTTGAGAACGCGATGATGGCGTCTTCGTTAGCACGGTCATTGGCAACAATTTTGTTATACGCCACTGCACCGACACCGCCTGGCATATAAGTGACTCGCATCGGATCTTCTAAGATGCCAGTATCTTTTAGGCCTGACTGAGCAAGTTTACAGGTCAAGTCAAAGCCGCCGCCTGGTTTTGCTGGAGCGATACATTCTGGTCGTGAAGGACCTGCAAACTCATCTGCACCTGCGCTCGCAGTTTCGTTAGCATTGTTACACGCTGTCAAGGTAAGGACAGATAGACCAAGCGCTAGATAGGATAGTTTTTTCACACGACACTCCTTGTATGTATTTTTTCAGTAAAAATCAATAAAATTTTGATTGAAAGGATAGGGTGACTATACAAAAAGTTGAAAGCAGACCAATAATGTTACCAACCTTTACAACAGTAGTCTTTTTGTTCACTTTGCAAAAGTAACAGAATAATTTAGAAATAACAAGAAACATATGTATGTATGTATGAATTTTCTGAAATCAGTAGCGAGCTGGACTTTGTAAGAACCCAAGCTTGCTATGTCGGCATTAGATAAATACAGGACCAGCCCTAATCTAAAATGAGGTTTTATAATGACAGTAAAAACAAATGCTTATGAATAACGCATGGTGAGAGTGATTAATAGCAACCGCTATGAAACAAGACGCCGCTCTTAAAACGAAACAGGGGATGCTTTTATCTGAGGGCAATTTCTTATTATGAGACAGGCAGTAGGGAGGCGGAATCAGTGTTTGCTCAGTTGGTTGATAGGCAAAAATGTCGACGGCCACTGCCAATAGGTGCGATGTGTTTTGTCTATCAATACGGCTTGTAAAGATTGTCTTATAAGTATAAAACTGAACAAAGTATCATTATTTACATTACATATGTTTTTTTATTGTGCTCAAAATATCATCTGAATAAACAAAATAGCGATCAAGCCAACGACAATATCCAAAGGCACTGCTTTAAACAGTAGCGTATGCAATAGCTTATTTTTGTCGATATGCACTTGAGCGGCACCCAGTATCAGGCTACCTCCTGAAGAGAAGGGAGAGATGGACGAGCTTTGAGCGCCGATCACGATACAGATAAACAAGAAAAAAGGACTCAAACCAGAAGCCACTGCCAACGCAGGCACCATCGGAAATAGCGTAGGCGCAACAACACCAAGCGTACTAGCAAATATCGACATAATTGCACTAATAATAAACACCAAAAATGGTATCATCCAAATAGGAACGTTGGTACTGAGCCACTCTGTCAGCTCATAAATGACACCCACCTCCACACCTAGGCTGATTAACATACCCACACCGCAGATCATAATGAGCGTATTCCATGGTATCAACGCAATCACGGTTTTTTCATCACCCAGCTTCAAAAACAAGCTCATTAAAGCAAAGAAAATGGCGATAAAACCAATATCAATTCGAGCGTTCAAAAACTCAATGGCGTCTACATTCGGTACAAGTAGGTTTGAGATGGGCACAACCAATACAATCGCCATCATCATAAAAATCAGCATGATGGATTTTTTTTGTTTGGTGTCAAAAGGCGCTGGAACAACGGTTTGAATGGCGATCTTGCTGGTCTTGGCATTGATAAAGCTATAGCTTCCTAACAAGACAATCGGCATTAAAAAGGTCGCGGCAAATATGCCTAAGCCATACGTAAAGGTATTGTCATTGGCAACGCCAGCACCGCTCATAAGCTCTCTGAAAATCACACCGCTCTGTGAAGTGATAAAATTGGCACCTGCCAGCGCCCCGTAATTCACGGATAACGTTGCAATGATGATATTTAAGTTGGTTCTTTTAGATAACAACAAAATCATCGGTGCCATCGTGGCAAGAACCGTGTAATAGCCAGCCCCTAACGCTGCTACTGTAGTGGCAGCAAAAAAAATCGCCAATGGCAAAAACGCTGGAAAATGCCGACACTTGTATATCAAATGTTCACACAGTTTTTCTAACGCGCCATTGGCTAAAGAGAAGTTATAGAAGAGCGTCACAGCAAAAATCACAAAGAAAATCTTTAGAGGCCACAATTTAATAACCTCATAAGCGCTGAGCTTCATACCAAAACAGCCAATCAGATACGCGAACACGATCGCAAACAAGCCGATATTGATTTTAGTGGTGTAACCCAACACAATAGAAATTACTATGGCCGCTATAAGATATAGGGTCATATTCGCTCCTCGGTCTTGACGGTATGACATCTAAAAATCTAAATACATATATATGTTTTAGGTTGAAGAACATTGTGATAATGTTGACGAATAGCTTTGTAGGCTAGAAAATCTTATTAGCTTTTATAGCCGATATAATTCAATAGAATAATAGCAAAAAAGGAGCCGTTAATTAGGTGAGATTGACCAAAAAATCTAGATAGACTTTAATGTCGAAATGATGTGTATAGAGTTTGGTAAGGGCTTAAGATAGAGTGTTAGAGATATTTTATTTCTTATAAACATGATTGGGCGTATTAATAAAATCTTCCTATTGTGGTGAAAAAAATTATGGATAATTTTAAAAAATTTAACATGCCACGGTATGAGCAAGTGCGGTGGCATATTCAAACGCTATTGACGGAAAATAAGTGGGATGAAAAAACCCCGTTACCGACAGAACAGGAGTTTGCAGACAAGTACCAAGTATCGGTGGGCACTGTGCGCAAAGCGGTCGAAAAGTTAGTGGATGACGGCGTTTTGATAAAGCAGCAAGGCCGAGGTACATTTTTAAAGCGGCCCAACTTTGAGAGCTCGTTGTTAAGGTTTTTTAAATACCGCGATAAAGATGCCTCTTATGTCATACCGACGGGCGTGATAAAAAATATCACGGTGATAGACGCGGTTAAGACGGTCAATGAAGCATTAAAGATCGATAAAAACGCCGCACTGATCTATATAGAACGTGTACGCATCGTTGAAGATAGAGTTATTTTGAGCGAAAAAATCTGGTTACCCAAAAGCCGTTACGAAGACTTTGTTGGTCTTGATCCTGAAGATTTTGAGAATCTTCTTTATCCTTTTTATTACAAAAAGTGCGGTCAATTTGTCTCATCTGCCGTAGAAATGCTGTTTTTTATCTCCAATCATATAGACCCTTATCTGGACAATACCAAGCAAGAAAACTTAGTGAAAGTATGCCGCGTTGCTAAAAACCTAGAAGGGGACCCTATCGAATATAGAGAATCTTATGGATTGGCAGAAAAATTTAGTTATGAGGTCAATATTATTTAACCATTGGCCATTTCACCATTAGCGAGGGCAGTGGTTAAGTTATGCTCAATAAGCTATAAAAAAGGAGCCGATGATTTGGCTCCTTTTTTATATCGGTTTTATTTTTATTTCGAATCTAGAATCTATGAATGACCGATTAAAGAAATGGCCTATTCATCATTGAGCAGCTTACTTGCTGTTAAACGTAATCGTCTGTCCGCCATTACTAGCTGGCGGTGCGATAGTGACTTTGCTCGCAAGTATGTCGCCTTTGGCATTGATTTTGTAGCATTCTTTTGAGCTGCCTTCAGAGGTGCCACCAGCAAGCATGTTGTCTGAGGTTTCGATACAGAACCATGCGGTCTGATTGCTGTCTCGCGTCAGGGACCAGTTTTGGTTATAGGTTCCTATTTTTTTGCGCATGCTGCTATCGCTATAGACATTTTCAGTAATCAATTTGTTTGAGTCGCCCACCGTCGCCATTTTTGGGATAGTGGTTGTTTGGTTTGAGACCGAATATTTGCCTGTGCTGTCTGTAAAACCGTGAAATACCAAAGGGTTCAAGGTGAAGTAATTGATAGCGACTGACTGGTTAGTGATTTGATTGTTCACTTTATTGATCGTGTTGATCTCAGTACCTTGTACCTTTTTATTATTGAAGAGCATATTGCCTTTAGGCGTGACTTGAATATCTGCTGAGGCCGTCTGATTGCCGATAGTGGCAACCAAATTTTCACTGCGTTGTTTGGTATAGATATTGAGCATGGCAGTCTTAACAGGGTACTCGGTCACTACGTTGTTTGCGTTGGTGTTACCCACCGTTCCACCGCTCGCACAAGCGCTTAAGCCCAGTCCTGCGGCAATACATAATCCTAATGTTTTCATGATTTAATCCCTCAGTCTATTTGGATGAATGCTATTAGTAGCTACTGTAAGTAGCAGTTGTTATAAGGAATATCTACTATAATCGAATTTTTTAGCAATGACATCTGCTAACCATCCTAGACCTTCTATTATTACATCACTATAACAACCAGTAATTTTCTAGTGCGTTAAGAATTGCGGGCGACGCTATAGGCGTAACCAGAATCTTCCATCAATTTGCCAAAAATAGCCCCCAAGATAAATAGGGGAAAGTATTTGACAGCAAAGCCGCCAAGACCTTGCATAAAGACTTCGGTATAGATCCCCATCGTTTGGCCGCTCTGTCCACTTAACACCACTGCCAAGATAGCGAGTAGAGGTGCCAAAACTAAGACGCTCACGCCTCGATAGGCAAAATACATTAAGAGGGACAAAGACAACAAAATAGCAAAAATGCTCATGATTTTGATTTCCTTCTATGGAAAAAATATGCGGTGAAATATACTTTGTGAAGCGGATCGTCTCTTATAAATAGGATTTAGGTGGTTTACTGTCCAATAAAATTTTATGGACTGTTTTTATTATTTTTTAGTTAAGTGGTAGGATAATGCCCTTAAGTATCAGTGCTTTCTGCCGGATCAGTACTTGAGAAATATCTAGTAATGAAAAAAATACAGTAAACGGTTGTTCATAATAGCTATCCTTAGCATGAAATCAATATCACCAATCCAACGATGAAAAAAAGTGATGAGAAAAGTATAGTGATAGGGTAATCACGTAGAGATAACGGCTTATTTAAATCAAATAAAATGATACATTATGTATCGTATTAAAATATAACAGAGGAGTAAACAAAAGTCAACTAGTAGACCTTGGTAGTCACGGCGAAGGCTTAATGAGCTACTTTGGACAGAAAGCCGTCGTCTTTGAAATGAATGAGCTTAATAGACGTAACGCGTGTATTCAAGCATAAGACGTAATATACAAGTGTGGTGATATCAATGATAAGAGAGCTTAAAACCTTTGTGGCCGTTTGCGAGCTAGACAGTTTTGCTGCCGCCGCTCGGCACATCAACTTGACCCAGTCTGCGGTCAGCGCCCAAATCAAAACGCTTGAAGACAATCTAGGGTTATCTTTATTTACCCGCTCTGCTCGTGCCATTACGCTCAATCCGCAAGGCACGCGCGTATTACCGATCGCCAAAGAGATTTTGGCGCTCTATTCCACGATGCAGTTGTCCTCAGATACTGATATTGCCAGCTACTATGGTCAGCTTAGGATTGGCTCGATAAACTCCGTGCAAGTGGGTATCTTGCCAGAGGCACTAAAGGCGATTACGTTACTTGCCCCCTTAATGCAGACAGAAATTGTCCCCGGGCGTGCCGTAGAGTTATTTGAGAAACTAGAAGTTGGGGAGATAGATGCGGCGATTACCATACAGCCAGCATTTGCCTTGCCAAAAGATATTGTGACGCAGTCCATTATGACCGAACCCTACGTGCTCATCAGCCCTAAAAAATGGCCCTTTCATAGCCTCAGACAAACGCTTGAGCAGCATCCTTTTATCCATTACACCTTACAGTCCTCAGCAGGCGCAAAGATAAACAAGTTCTTTAAACAACAGGACATCAAGGTAAATACGATCATGGAGATTAATGATCTGGATGCGATCGTGCGCATGGTGGAGTCGGGTTTAGGCGTGGCGTTGATTCCTTATGCAGGACTATGGATTAGAAGTACGCCGCCCGTACAAATTCATTATTTAGGAGATAATAGTTTGGTGCGCGAGGTTGTATTGGCATATCGATATAGCGATCGTGAGCAGCCACAAATCAACGCTCTAAAGCAGGTGTTGGGGCTGTAAGTGAGTCAAGAGTCTTATCAACCCTAGCTTTTCTCACTGAGGCTAGGTGTTTGCTTGTACCACTTATAATTAGCAATCAATCTATTTTTTCAATCAATAAGCTTTCTCATAAAATCCTTCCTATCACATAAATATTTTCCAAAAACCCAACTTAAAAGCGCGCATTCTTTTTCATAGAGCAACCTTATCTTTCATATTTTTTATTAAGGAACAAAATTTTTGGGGCTGAGAGCGAAATATTTGCGTTTTTCTTGTGCTAAATTCTCGGTTACGATGGCGCTCATATTGAGTAGCGTCAAGACAAAACACTCAACAGAGTCATTTTTGTCGGCCTACTTCTTAAATCTCTCTTATGTCTAAGAAGTTATAAAAATATGAAAAATACAGATAACCTGACCGATAATAAAGCCCATACTCGTATTGAAAACGACTTACTCGGTGAGCAAGCCGTTCCAGCAACCGCACTATACGGAATCCAAACCCAACGCGCCGCGCAAAATTTTGACATTACCGGCGTGTCAATCAGCCATTTTCCTGATTTGATCAAAGCACTGGCAATGGTGAAAGCGGCTGCTGCCAAAGCCAATTATCAACACGGTCTACTCAGTGAAGAGAAGCTTAGCGCCATTACTAATGCGTGTAGCGATCTGATTAGTGGTGAGCATCATGAGCAGTTTATTGTTGATCTCATCCAAGGCGGGGCGGGCACGTCAACCAATATGAATGCCAATGAAGTGATTGCCAATATTGGACTAAGAAAAATGGGGTTTGAGTATGGTCAGTATAGTCATCTCCATCCCAACAATGACGTCAATCGTTCTCAGTCGACCAATGATGTCTATCCTAGTGTGGCGCGTTTAGCGATGGTATTTGCGGCAAAGCCACTGCAAGAGGCCATTATCAAGCTACAAAACAGCTTAGCTATCAAAGGTAAAGAATTTAGCAGCATTCTAAAAATGGGTCGTACTCAATTGCAAGACGCAGTACCGATGACGTTGGGGCAAGAGTTTAACGCTTTCGCCAGTGATCTAGGCAGTGAAACGGCGCGAATCGAAGATGCTTGTTTACAGTTATGTGAGTTGAACTTGGGCGGTACGGCGATTGGTACGGGCATCAATGCGCCCAAAGGTTATGCCCGCTTAGCGATTAGTGAGCTCGCGGATATCAGTGGTCTGCCAGTGACGCTCTCTGAAGATTTGATCGCCGCTAGTGCCGATATGGGCGCGTTTATTACGTTTTCGAGTGTGCTCAAACGCCTAGCTATTAAGCTGTCTAAATTGAGCAACGATTTACGTCTGCTATCGAGTGGACCACGCACAGGGTTGAGTGAGATCAATTTGCCAGCGATGCAACCTGGATCGTCTATTATGCCGGGCAAAGTCAACCCTGTGATTCCTGAGGCCATGACCCAAGCTGCCTTTCAGGTGATGGGGACGGACATGACGATTACTATGGCAGCAGAAGCAGGGCAACTGCAGCTCAATGCAATGGAGCCGCTGATTGTTTATAACCTACTAAGCAATGCGCGCCTGTTAGAGAAGTCGATTCGTATGCTCGATGAGCGCTGTATTCAAGGCATAACCGCCAATAAAGCTCGCTGTGCGCAGCATGTCGAAAACAGTATCGGTATCGTGACAGCACTGGTACCACATATTGGTTATGAAAATGCCAGCCGTATCGCAGGAGATGCACTGCTTAGTGGTTCGGGCGTGGCGGAGCTGGTCAAACAAGAAAAGCTGCTCAGCGATGAGGAGCTTGCAGCGATTTTATCACCTGACACGATGGTCAGTAGTATATAGATTTGTGCACATAAACTGGATTGAACAAGGAAAAAAAGAGCGATATCTATCAACGGATATCGCCCTAACTCTTTTAAAGTGTCTTATCTTCATCGTTTTGATCACTATGACAGCGATGTGATGAAATTAGACAATTATTATCGCTTAGACCCTCGACCTTTTGAGGGACGTCTGCCGTTTGTAGTAGGTTTACCATTGCCTGCAGCATTCTTGCCACGACTGGCAGGACGCCCATCTCTACCTTTAGAACCTGCTGGCTTTCTGGCATCATCCTTGGCGTACTTATTGCGCCCCTTTGCAGTACCTGCTGATTTTGCAGAGGATTTTGACTTTGATTGAGCATCAGTACGCGGTTTTTTTCGTGGTGCATGGCGCGATTTTTTGCCCGAATGATTGTCTTGCGACGAGGATTTTTCGACAGCTTTAAGCAGGACAGACAGCTCTGTTGGTGTGAGGTCTCGCCAGTCGCCGACAGGAAGCCCCTTAAGGCTTACATTCATAATCCGCGTACGCTCAAGCTTGACGACCTCATAGCCAAAATGCTCACACATACGGCGGATTTGACGGTTCAAACCTTGAATGAGTGTGATGTTAAAGACGTTGGGTGCTACCTTAGTAACGGGACATTTTTTTGTCATTTTGCCCAGCATTGGCACGCCACTCGCCATACCTTCAATAAAGCTATCCGTGATTGGCTTATTTACCGTCACGAGATACTCTTTTTCGTGGTTATTGCCAGCACGCAATACTTTATTGACCAGATCACCATTATTGGTCAAAAAAATCAATCCTTGAGAGTCTTTGTCCAAACGCCCAATCGGGAAAATACGTACCGAGTGTCTCACAAAATCGACAATGTTGTTTTTCTCAGAGCTTTCCGTGGCGCTGACAATACCGACTGGCTTATTTAAGGCAATAAAAATAAAATCATCAGGCTCGCGTGGCTCAATCAGCTGTCCGTTGACTTTTACTACGTCTCCAGCAGCCACTTGATCACCCACCGATGCACGCTTGCCATTGATGTATACATTACCTTGTTCAACAAAGCGGTCAGCATCGCGTCTGGAACAAATCCCACTTTCGCTGATGTATTTATTGAGACGAGTCGAGGAATTGTTATACATAAAGCACCGTTTTACTTAATGAAAAGCTTTTTTGCTAAGAAAAAAGCCTAAATTGAATGGTTCAGTCGTCTTGTCATTAAAGCGGCGACTTGCGTTTTTACAGTCTAACGCTTACGTTCTGTAAAGCACTTTGACCACATGCCAGCCAAATTTGGTTTTTACCAAATGAGGGGTGAAAAGCTCACCGTTGAAGCAGATTTTATCAAAAGGTCCTACCATTTGACCTTTTTCGAACTCACCTAAATGACCGCCTTTTTTGCCTGATGGACAGGTTGAGTATCGTTTGGCCAGCACATCAAATGCTGCGCCTTTTTTGAGCTTGGCCATAATATCTTCTGCCAACTCTTTTTGTTTGACTAAAATGTGCAATGCGCTAGCGGTACGAGCCATCGTATAAACCTTTCATAGAGTATCAATTATCGGGTCATTATATCATTACTTATCTTATTTTAGCTTAGTTACTAACCTTTGTGATTCAAAGGTTACCTAAGGCAAGATTTAAGCCAATTTCTTATATTCGAGGCCCGTGTTTTCTCTTTAATATATCTTTTTTATTTAAAACAAAAAGGTTAAAGCTGATGCCAATCTTCAATCGCCTTGTGTCCAATTTCTAGTCCCACATCATAGCTATAACGGATTTTGGCTTTATTTTTGGACAATCGACTCGCCATGTTTTTTAAGTCGGGTGGACAAATCTCTAAAATTCTCTGTGATGATGGCGTCTGTAAAAATTGTACCGAGTCATTATAGCGTTGGGTTCGCGTCAACAAGCTTTGGGCAAAACCATGTCGTTGCTTAGTATAATATTTAGCCAATAGCTGATCAGCTTTACTGCTTGCTTTAGCGTAGTTTTGCGGGCGAGTACGTATGACCATGAGCTTATCAATACTCTCTTGTCCAGCCGCCCACTGTACGGGCAAAGCATCTGCCACACCACCATCAAAATAAGGCTCACCAAATATCTCGACCGCTTGGCGGGTCAGCACTGGGATAGAGCTTGATGCCCTTAATCCATCCAAAATATTGTCTTTAGCCGCTTTGATGTAGGTTGCCTGTCCTGAAATAGCATGTGTTAACACCATGTAAAACTCAGCATGGTTGGCAAATAATTGTGCCTGATCCAGTGGATATTCTTGCTCCACCATATCCCACATCCACTTTAGATCCAGTAAGTCACCGCCCCTAAGGAAACGGCCATAATGAATAAATTCAGGTCGAAGGGAATGATCCAAGTAAATATGCAGGGTGCGGCCTTGTTGTGCGGCCAAATAGTTAGCAACGTTAGTTGAGCCTGAAGAGACGCCCACACACAGATCAAAAGGATTGAATTGTTGTTGTAAAAAGGCGTCTAAGACACCGCTGCTAAATGCGCCACGCATGCCGCCGCCTTCAACCACCAGTGCTTGTCGATGTTGTTTAAGCATTGAAAACCTCGAATGACGCTCGCAAAGTATACCTACAAGTACACAAAACGAGGGGATAAAAAATGTTTATAAATATAGTCGATACTAGGGTGTGTTGACATATAGAGAATAAATGATAATCATAGTGTTATGACTAGGGCGTGTTGAACATTCGACCATGGCACTGAC
>NZ_JAKDJE010000045.1 GCF_030454045.1 Psychrobacter sp.
ATTAGTGAGGTGCTCTTCTTTTTTCAATCACTTTCGAAGTTGAGAGTGGGGTAAATATCCCTTTAAGTGTTGCAAGTTCTGTCTACATTATCAATCTGTTTTGTGAATTTATTTATCAATGAATGGTTATTTATAATAACAATGCTCACATAACAACATTCAACTGTATTAGCCGCCTAATGCGGAAACACCTGAGAACTAGGCGGTCATAAAAAGTGGCAAAATTATCTGAATCAAAACTACCTACATCAAAATTATCCAGCCAAGTAATCTTACTAAATAGGCGTGTTAAACGACTCCCAAACCCCTTGTTGGTCTTCATTCAAAATAGGCACATCACCCAAACGACGCCACGGCATATTGCTACCATGAAAGTCGCTGCCAATCGATGTCACAAGATTGTGCTCGGCAATACTACGATCAACCATTCTGCGCGTGCTGATTGGTTCACTTGTGGCTGGTAGCTCACAAGCGTCACCGCCAAGCTGAGCAAACTCCCCAATCAGCTTGCGCACTCGTGTGGCCGATAGCTGATAACGCGTGGGATGTGCGAGCACCGCTCGACCACCACAAGCATGAATCAACTCGATACCATGCTGCATCGTCAACGCCTCGATCGCCACATAAGCAGGCTTATTATCTGCCAAATATTTATCAAAGGCTTTTTGAACGGTTTTGACCTCGCCCCGCTCAAATAATACTTGCCCGATATGCGCGCGTCCAACGGCTTGCGGATTACCCCCTGCCTTATCGAGTACGGCTTGCCACAATTCGTCAAAATCTATGTTTAGCAGCTCGCTGAGCTTTTCGGTGATACGCTGACCACGTGTGGCCCGACTGTCTTGTAGTTGCTGCAGAGTGGCATGCATCTTTTCGCGATCAGTAAAGTCCAGTCCCAGCACATGGATGATCTTATTGGTAGATTTGTTTTTGCCATAGCCACCGCTCAACGTATGCTCACAGCTGATTTCCACCCCATTGATCAGCTGCATATCATAAGCATTGGCAGCTTCTCTTGCCTCATCAATGCCCGCTAGCGTGTCGTGGTCAGTCAATGCCAATACATCAACCCCTGCGGCGTGCGCGCGCTTTACTACTTCAGTTGGTGCGTAAGTACCATCCGAACAGGTACTGTGACAATGTAAGTCATATTTCATAAGATAAACCTTAATATTTTAAAAAATAAGCGTATAAACAATTTAGTAGTAGATAGTCACTATTCATATTGGTTGCTATTGATTGCTATTATTAATGATAATGTCTGAGCCAACTCTCTGGATTTAGCGACTATTGCTGCTGTATTTGATGGTTATATTTGGTCAGCGCTATGGTCATTAGCCACAATAAGACCGTATTACTCTGTAGGTGACGTATATCGCAGGATTATCGTGTTGATTGCTTTTTTTTGCGGCAGTAGACGTGTAAACTACCTCATACGTTTTTGTTGGACACAACCTTTGCTATGAAAGCATTATTAGACTTTATCCCTTTGATTGCCTTTTTTATCGCGGCGCGTTATAACGGTATTTTGGCAGCGGCAGGGGCTTTGCTCGTCGCTACTATCATTGTTTATGCCATTCACTTTATTCGCCAAAAAGGCAAGTTTGATAAGCAACAATGGGTCGTCTTACTATTAACCATTTTGTTTTGCGGTGGCACATTGCTGCTGCGTGATGATATCTATCTGCGTTGGAAATCGCCCATTATCAATGGTATTTTTGCGCTAACTTTATTGGTCAGTGCCATTATCAATAAGCCACTGATGCAGCTTGCGATGAAAGAAGTATTTACTTTAACACTCAGTGGTTGGAAAAAACTGACCGTTGCTTGGGGATTGTTTTTTACCCTTATGGCCGTACTTCATTATATCACAGCCTTTACCATGTCAGATGAGGCTTGGATTAACTTCAAGACTTACGGCTGGATTCCGATTATGTTGGTGTTTGTCGTGGCTCAGTTTGCGGTATTAAAAAAATACCTAAACCCTGCCCTAACAGACAAAACCACCAAGTAATATCGTGATCAAAGAACGTGGTAACGGTTATGGCATGGTGGAGTGCCTCTCAGATTCATTCTCATGTTTTATCATCAACTAAGGAAGTTCCATGTCTTTATTTGTCATTATCGGTCATGACGTGGCCAATAGCAGTGCACAACGTCTGATTACTCGCGCTGAACATATTGAGCGGTTGCAGGCGCTAAGTCGTGAAGATCGTCTGGTGATCGCAGGCCCTACTCCTATTGAGCATGGCAAGAGCGATATGTCAGGCAGTGTAATCATCGCTGAATTTGACTCTATCGAGGCGGCACAAGCGTGGGCGAACGATGAGCCTTATTTGCGTGATGGCGTTTATAGCCACGTAGATATCAAGCCATTTATTCAAGCATTACCAGCACCAACTGATACAGTAGCTGCATCGTGAGTCAAAAGGTCTTTACGTTGAATACTCAGTTCTCTAAAAGTAGCTTGGCTAGCCTGCTACTGATGGCAGCAGTATCAGTGCAAGCCGCGCCAACGGCACCCAACGCAGATGCAGCGAATCCTACAGTAGCCCCTATAAATCAACCTGCTGTAGGCGATGCAGCAACAAGTTCAGCACTAGATATCAATGATACTCTGGCAGCACAGTTGCAACCGTCTACTAAAGCGCTGTCAGCGGCCAATCAAGAGCTGCTCAGCCGTAATGCACAATTGCAACGTCAAGTAAATGATTTGCAGACCCAAGCAAACGTTTTAGTCTATGAGAGCAAAGGTCAGCTGTTTTTGTATGGTGCATTTACCGTTTTGATCAGTTTATTGGTGGGTATTTTTATCTCGTGGCTGGTGTTCGTTCGCCGTGATCGCTGGTAAGCGGTTTATTTTTTAAGACTTGGCAGTTCATCTGCCTGCTACTACGATGCCTGACTATGACTTTATGGCCTTCATTCTGTCATCAGTAATCCCTTCATGATCATTACCAATGCTGCTAAGAACCTCTCATGTCTATCGATAATCACACAAACGCTGAACCCCTCAATGTCATTACTCCAGCCAAGATTGACTGGCAAATGGATGACACTGGCAATAGGGTGCCTGTTTCTGGCGAGTTTGGCGATGTCTATTTCTCCCATGCAGATGGCCTAGCAGAGACGCGTCATGTGTTCTTAGCGCACAATCAGCTGCCTGAGCGCTTGGCACGTCTCGCCCCAAAGCAGTGCTTTACGATTGCCGAATTGGGTTTTGGTACTGGGCTTAATTTCTTAGCAACTTGGCAGTTATGGCGACAGCTGCGCGATACCTACCCACAACTGGCAGATGCCCGCCTACATTTCATTACTACTGAAAAATTCCCGATACCGCTTGCAGATTTGACGCACATACTCGCCCTATGGGGTCAGCGTGCGCCTGAACTTGCTCCATTGATTGAGCCACTTTTGGCTGCGTATCCGCCTCTTATCGCAGGCTGTCATCGTTTGGATTTTTCTTATGATAATCTGACGGTCGATATATGGCTTGGTGATGCAGCCCAGAGCCTTAGCAAACTGGCAATAGAGCGCTCTCAGCAGTCTGCGCCTCAGGCTCATATCGATGCGTGGTTTTTGGATGGCTTTGCCCCTTCTTGCAACAGTACCTTGTGGGCTGACAGTATTTTTGCACAGATGCAGCGCCTATCGCGTCCGCATACCACCGCCGCTACTTATAGCTGCGCAGGCATCGTCAAGCGCGGGCTCAAGGAACATGGCTTCGCCATCAAAAAGGTAAAAGGTTTTGGTCGAAAGCGAGAAATGCTCACCGCAATCATGACAAAGACAGATGACGGTGACACTGCTAACAACAATAAAAATGATGTTCATAACCATGATGAACACAAAACTCATGGAGACAATCAAGACGCGACGGCTCGTCTATTCGATCACACCGTCGTCATCGGTGCAGGCGTCTCAGGGTTGCTAACGGCTTGGGCGCTTGCCAATCGTGGCATTGCGGTCACTTTATTAGACAAAACGGCGCCTCTGGCTGGCGCTTCAGGCAACCCTCGAGCATTGCTTGCCCCCAAAATGACGCCAATTCACCACGTTGATGAGCATTTGCATACCATCGGCTATCTTTATAGCAGCAGACTGTATCGAGCGCTCAATCAAAAAGCCAAACCGCTTGGGATAGCGCCAGTACTGGAGCCGACTGGAGCGCTTGATTTACTGATGAAAGCCAATATTGGCACCGAGCAAATCGAAGATTATCCTGATGAGATGGCAACCATCCTATCCCATGAGCAAGCACAGAATATTAGTGGAATAAAAGAGCAAGACTTATCAGAGAACTTATACTTACCACAGTCTGGTTTGGTCAATCCGCAAACATTGAAAACTATTATATTGACACATTCTCTAATCCGCTTTCAGCAATTAGAAGTGAGTGAGATTAACGAAACTGAACAGCAAGTGTGTATTGAAGGCAGTGATCAAAATCAGGAAACCGTCTCTATTGTTGCTGGTCATGTCGTTATTTGCGCCGCCTTTGAGAGTCATCAATTAGATAAGCGTATTTTTGATTGCCGTAAAATTCGTGGTCAACTGTCTTGGTTTCGTCCTAGCCTAGAGCAACTGGCAGACCTACCCAACATACCACTCAAATACAGCGGTTACTGTGCGCCCTTTAACGCAAAAACAGGGGATGATGAGCTAAATACTGTCACCGCTGGCAAGCCATATCTATTATTAGGCGCAAGTTTTATCCGCAACGATACGGATACGGACTTAAGAGATGACGAGCATCAGATCAGTCGAGACAAGCTCATTACTGCCATCCCTGAGATGGACAGTCTCATTCCCACTGACACCAGCGGATGGCACGGGCGTGCTGGCATTCGCACCCAAACGCCTGACTATCATCCAATCGTTGGGCCGCTAGCCAACAGCGAGCGGATTTGGACCATGAGTGCGATGGGCGCAAAAGGTTATGCGTTGGCACCCATCTGCGCTGAAGCATTAGCGGGTATGATGCTCGGCACCTTTGCACCGCTATCAAAAGCAATGCTCGAACGCCTGTCTCCTAGTCGTACACGCTTGCAGACACCGCTGGCTTAGCGAGCCTTGCATACAAGCTGACAAGTTAGATGATGGTTAATGTATACCTGCAAAAGAGCGATCCCTTTACTCGCCGCCCTACTAGTCACCGCTCTCCATTTTAGACTTAACGGCCCCAAACAATGATTTGCCACTGTCAGATTCGCGAGGTGCTTGATGAGTTACTTTGGCGCTATCATCGTTATGGGTACTGACCATCGG
This sequence comes from Psychrobacter sp., assembly GCF_030454045.1. Lineage (GTDB taxonomy): Bacteria > Pseudomonadota > Gammaproteobacteria > Pseudomonadales > Moraxellaceae > Psychrobacter. Next base: position 5,269 of record NZ_JAKDJE010000045.1, read on the forward strand.
TGCCGTCAGCGTTCGAATCTGCGCTTCGTCACGGGTGTTCTTTTGGATGGTGACTGCAGCAAACAAACTCATGGTAAATGCCATCATGTAGAATCCTTTTTCACTGAGGCTAAGACTGTCTGCATTCATAAGACCAAGTGCGATCAGCGCAATAGACAGTCCAAGCGCCGCCCAGCTAATAAGATAGTACATATTGGTTGTCGGAATGCCTTCACTGCGATCACGCAGCGTTTTTTGTAAACTAATGGCTGCATAAAGACCCAGTGCCAGTACTGCAATATAATACCCCTTTTCATTTAACAACATACTTTGAGCATTCCAAAGCCCTAATAAATATGCAAGCACTCCAACCAGCATAACCGCCCAAGACGTACCGACGTAAGCAGTGGTTGGTCTATAGGCAGCTAGTTGACTCTTGGTAATCGTGTCATTATTCATTATGGTCCTCAGTTTAAAATAGGCAAATCTATATTGGTAAGATAATTTTTATCAACCTTTGTTTCGCCTTAAAATAACACAACCATGCTATATTGTAAGCTAAAAATTATTTTTCAAATAAATAGCGCTTTTAATGGCAGAGTTCTGACATGTCCTTTTTTACCTTACTCATTTTGCTTAGCCTCATTCTTATTGTGCCTATCTTCTTTGTCATAAAAGAAAAATCTAAGCAGGCGCAAGTCGATACGGTGCACCGTCATCAAGAGTATCTGGCGGCGGCAGCGACGAATATAGATCAGAATCAAACGCAGATATCTGTAATAGAAAAGATAGATGACAAAAAAGATCACCGTCTCAATGTGATTCATTTTTCCGCGCATCATCCGTTTATCAAACTGCTCTATAATGAGCAAGTGCCTCATACGTTTCGAGCCACTATGGACGATATTGGACAACAGTACGAGTCTACGCATCATGGTCAAATCACTGAGTCACAGCTATTCACCCTCAACAAACTCATTGCAACCCGTATTCCAGAGCTGATTACTGACTATCTGAGCCTTGATCCGCAGTATGCAAAAACCGTCGTTATTGATACGGACAAACAAAACACCAGCTATGACACAGTACTTGAGCAACTGAACTCGATTTTGGATTTTTCGCAGAAGCTCAACACCCAAAGCCAAAGTGGGGTCGTTGACAAACTACTCGCCAGCCGCCGATATCTAGATGACGTTTATAAAGAAAGTGGCATGGCAGCCGACAGTTTACAAATCAAGTGAGCCTCCCATGACTTATCATCAAACCACCCTTAAGCTACCTGCCTACGCGCGTGGCATCCATGTCATCACGCCTATCATCGAGGAAGCCATTGCTCAGCTCATACCGTCCAGCGCCAAAGCGGGGCTGGTTCATTTGTTTTTGCAACACACGTCAGCCAGTCTCGCCATTAATGAAAATGCTGACCCAGATGTAAGATTGGACACAGAGGATTGGCTCAATAAAATCGCCCCAGCCGATCAGCCAGAGTACCGTCATACCTTAGAGGGCTCCGATGATCTACCAGCGCATCTCAAAAGCATAATGATAGGTGTCAGTTTAACCATTCCTCTGATAGATGGTGTCTTGGGTTTGGGGATGTGGCAAGGGGTTTACTTATGTGAGCACAGAGACATGAAGGGTTATGGCGGACAGCGTAAGCTGGTCATTACAGTCAATACGTAATACTATATAGTGATGAGATGGCAGGTTGACCCTTGCAAATTGCCACATTGATATAGCGCGCTATTAACGGATAAACCTGACTATGAAAACCTCTTTACCAAAACGGCTCAGCTTTTTGAACGCTAACACTTACTGCCTCAGTGCACCTGCTATTTTTTTGAGTGTGTTTTTGCTGACTGCCTGTCAAGAAACGCCAGAACCCGAAGAATCTGCCGAAACACCATCTGAAACATCAACACAGACAACGCCAGTAACGACAAATATCAATGTCAATGAAGCGGCGGATGACAGTATAGAGGAGGTACCGAACTCAGCGCAGACTGCTACTGATTCAGAGCGCGATGTGAGCTTGACTGAACTGGAACAAGACCTTGAAGAGACTAAAACGGCATCAAATAACGCTGTAACCCCTAGTCCAGAGCAGGCCATTAAAGGCGCACAAATCACTGACGTGCGTTATATAAGCGCAGCTGGCGAGTCATTATCCGTCACTTTTGAGACCTCGGCGGCGGGCGTACTCAATGCCATTGTCACTCGCCCCAATCAGCCAAAGTTGACACTCAGCGCACCAGAAGGTCAAGGCAATAACCCAACGTATCGCTCAAGCGATGGTGATGTCCAATTGGTCAGTCATGCAGGTGGCGGCACCGTTGATCTTATCCAAAACAATACCGTCACTAGCTTTGATGCTCTTAGTGCTGACGCAGAAGTCGTCACTGAGTAAATTATCAACTGGCAACTTATTAAAAGACAAATGCCTTAAGCCTCTTAAGAATAATATTTTAAGCAATAAAAAAGGCGGCACACGTTATGGTCGTATGCCGCCTTTTTTATTGCTTATTTTTAGCCAAAACCCGTTGTCTTGCCAAATACCTCAACCAACCAACTCATAAGCGCCCACAGCCCCCACGCGATCATCGCGATGACGATAAGGCCGATAATATCGGGAATGTGCAGATACACCCAAGCCACAATAGGATTACGCCAAAAGCGACTTTGCTGCTGCTTGTCTTCTAGTGATTGATGCAAAAAAGGCCGATCCATATGCATGGTTTCAGTGATGCCATACTCCTGATGCAAATGCTCATGTACGATACCCAATGTCTTGCGGCTAGGACGAATAAAAATATCTAATAGCGTCCCAATGCCCGGCACAATACCGACCACCATATCAATCAGCGCCAGTCTCACTGCAGGCGTCATCTTATGTCCCGGCACGCCTAGCTGACGACCTAATATAAAGGCATAGCTGGTCAACGCCAGCCCCGCCAAATCCCCTGCTAGCGGAATGGTTGACAGCGCGGCATCAGCGCCCATGCCTTGCTTGGTAAATGGCACCCGCACCAATGAGTCCATGGTATTGGCAAATTTGGCCAGTTTACGCTCGGTGGCGATGACTTGCTCGCGTGTCAGTCCCTGCTCAGCAAGTTTTGCCTGATAATCGACACCTGAGCCATTTGTATCAGAGGATTTCTTTGCTTTAAATCTCGGCAACTTCTTAAATTTATCCATTGAAGGTCGTCCATATACAAGCAATTGCAATAAGCGCAAAAACATAGCGTCCGACCCAGATATTGGCTAAGAATGCTTGAAAGCAAGCCTGCGCATTGCGAGTGGCACAGGCGCTGTTTTGCTTAGCAAACATCATCGCCACCAGCGCTAGGCCAAATACTGGCGTGATACCAAGCGACGTCGGTGCAAAATAATGCCACATAGCCGCACCCATAATGAGCAAAAATAGCATCTGTAGCAGCGAGATGATAACGACATCATAGCGGCCAAAGAGTATCGCTGTGGATTTAACCCCAATTTTTAAATCGTCCTCACGATCCGCCATGGCATACTGGGTATCGTATGCTACCGTCCAGCACATATAAGCGATAAACAACAGCCAACACCAGATGTCAGGCGCACCTTGTATCGCGACATACGCCATCGGTATCGCCCAGCCAAACGCCGCCGCCAAAAACACTTGCGGCAAATGGGTATAGCGCTTCATAAAAGGGTAAATAAAGGCCAATATGACCGCCCCTAACGACCAATAAAACACTGCGATAGGTAAAAAAAACAATAAACTGGCACTGAGTAAGACAAGTATCACAAAAGCTGCGATGGCTTCTTTACCAGATAAGCGCCCATCTGCTAAAGGTCGACCTTTAGTGCGGGTCACATGACCATCTACTTTGCGATCGGCAAAGTCATTAATCGCACAGCCTGCCGCCCGCATAAAAATCGCCCCGAGCGCAAATAATACAAATACTTTTAGGCTGGGCAAGCCAGCCGTCGCTCCTTGCTGCTGCGCCTCACCCATCGCTGCTAGCATCACGCCCCATAGCGTCGGCCAAAGTAACAGCTCTATACCGACTGGTTTATCAAAACGGGTCAATTGCAGGTAGGCATGTAGTTTGTCTGAAAATGTCATGGTATTTTAATTATCATCAATAAAAAGTTAGGTAGCCAGCTTATATGCTCGGATAAATTTAATGGATCTGCTGCCATAATTTATTGGCTTCGATCAGCGACAGCTCAGGATATTTTTTGCGTAGGGCTTTTATAGCCGCGATGTCACCTTTGGCAGCATGCTGACGTAGGCAGGCCAAATAAGCTTGTGTGCCTATTTGCTCACGTAATCGTGCTTTTAGTTGCAGTATCTGTGTGCGTAGCGCGATGTTGTATAACAGTAGGCCCGCGCCCATGATCCATATGACTAACGTTGACATTCCGGCTCCTATATCCATTAACTCTAAACACTCAAGCGGATTAACTGAGTCCATTCATCCTAGTAACAAAACGTCTATCACACAAAGTAACCATCAAAGCGTACCGCTTCGTTATGCCAACTCTCATTGGGCTGTTGATTGGCAAGTGACGGTGCAAGCTGTGGGCGCTTTACCACCACGCGGCCTTGTTTGTCACTATCTCTAACAATAGCTTGCGCATGTTGTAGCAGTTGGCGCTCTTCCTCCAGTGTCGGCGGGCTTGCCAACTGGTGCAAGGCTTGCATATGCTTGCCGACTTTTGCACCTTTGCCGGTCTTGCTGTCTTGGTAGCTGTCTTCTGGAAACATCGGATCTAGATAGACCACATCGACGGCTACGGCTTGGTCAGTCGTGTTTTTTTGCAATTGAGCAAAATAACTTAGTGCGTCCGTGTTGATAATAGTTAAGCGCGCCATCAGCTTTTGCCAGTTGGGCTGTGCACTCATCCGCTGCTGCTCTACCAACAATAGCAATGCCATCAACGGCTGCTGCTCGAACATGGTGACTTGTGCGCCGGTGCTGGCCAATATCAAACTGTCATGACCGAAGCCCGCCGTTGCATCGATAACACGGCTATCTGCGGTAATCTTCGCTGCTTGCAGCAATAGCTCAGATTTGCGTCCTGCGCTTACCACGCGGCGCTGCAATTTGTCCCATTCTGGTGACACGCTCAGTCCATCACTGAGCCATGATAGCTTATCTTTTGCATCCAGTAATAAGATAGGACGAGCAAAGGTTTCGCATAATTGCTGGCGGCGTTTTTGTGTGAATTTCTCCAGTGAGAGCTCGGTCTCTAAAACGATTGGCAGTTTATGTTCACTCATCAACGACTGTAGGCGCTCAATCTGAGCTTGTTGGCTGTCATTCACATAAAACAATTGGCAATGTACAAAAGCCTCAGAGTCGCTATACGCTTGACGCACATCTGTCATAATCACCATCCTTTTTGCCGCTTGATTGGAGCCTCTAGTATCATAAATAACTTGACCAATTTACCCTGCCATTTGATACCCAAAACCCCAAGCCGCTATCAATACAATAACACCCGTAATAATGCGCAGCCACGCAAAAATAGTAAAATCACGGCGACTCACCCACGCCACAAGCAGGCGAATACAAAGAAGCGCGACAACAAATGATACGATGGTGCCGATACCGAGCACCACCCAGTCTTCACTGCTAGCCAGTACCTCATGATGCTTCGCTAAATCAAGCAAGCCTGCACCAACGATCACTGGGATACCTAAAAAGAAAGAAAACTCTGCCGAAGCCTTGCGCGAGACGCCAAGCCATAGCGCCCCAATGATCGTCGATCCTGAGCGTGACGTGCCTGGTATCAGAGCCAGACACTGAAATAGGCCAATCATCAACGCCGTTTTCATGCTGATATCTTCTGCCTCTTTTGCAATGATTGGCTTAGGGCGTTTTTCGACATAAAAAATCAGCAGACCACCGATGATAAGCATGATAGCGACTGTGATCGGATTAAACAGATAAGTCTTAATCTCATCGGCAAAGGTAAAGCCCACCAGCATCACCGGAATAGTGGCGACAATCAGACTCAGCCCCAGCTGCCGTGGGTTGCTCATGCCGTCCGCTTTGCCTGTGATTAACCCCATCAGCGCTTGCCACAGTCTGCCCCAATAGTCGTATATCACCGCCAAAATAGCACCGAGCTGTACGACAACCACAAACAAATCGACTTTTTCTTTGGTCCAAAAACCCATCACATCTGCAGATAAAATCAAATAGCCCGTACTAGAGATGGGTAAAAACTCAGTGATACCTTCCACGATACCCATAATGACGGCTTGAACGAATAAAAGTATATCCACAGTAACTTTCCTAAAAACAGACTGGCCCAAAAACAGGCTGAGCTCAGAACAGACCGATTGGCTGTCCTATGTTGACGTTGGTTTTATATTGATTCATGCTCACAAAGTATTCAACAGTTATGCCTTACCTTGCTCTTTGAGGGTTTTCCAAACTTGATTGCGCAGATATTTTGGTAGCGCTTGCGCCGCCTCAGTACCGCCAACGTTTGCAAACTGTGCAATGCCAAGCTGCCCGATGACGACAGCATCTGGCCAAATATCGTCATGACACATTTGCTGATCCTGTAGCGCTAATAGCGGCACGCCATTTCCTGCGATAGGCAGGTTAAGGGCTGTCTGACTATCATAATCTAAAAGCTGCTCAGTACTATCGCTATCGTCGGCCACTACTGGCTGCATGATATGGCGTCCTGTCTGATTGTCTGATATTAGCTCGTACTGTCCAAAATAAACTTGCTGCATACGAGCATCAAGCGCGCTATATAAGCGTGTCAATCCATGCTGCTCATACGCAGACTGTGCGATTGCTTGTAGGCTTGAGACCCCAACGCAAGGCAAATCATGCGCGACAGACAGCGCCTGTACCACCGCAGTATTGATACGTATACCGCTAAATGCCCCCGGCCCTCGATTAAATATCAGCGCCTGTATATCAGCAAGCTGCAATTGCGCCTCGGATAATGCCGCATCAATCATTGGTAATATTTGCTGCGTTTGCTCACGTTTGCCTTTTTCAGTGCGGCTCGATAACACTTGCCCACTCGAATCTAAAATCGCGATCGAGCACTGATCGAACACGGTATCCATTGCTAAAAACATCACAACCTCGGCTTATACTTTGGTATTCTAAATGGGTTTGTCAGATTTTAATAATTTTTAATAGCCATTTATTATTTATGTACTATCAAAATTTAGACAGAATGAAACAGCGCCTATCATAGCATTTAGGCTAAATGAATTTTATCAATTTCTACGCTTTTCCACACTTTATTCATCTGTACTTATTCATAGCTAACCATAAAAAACCCTAAAGCTTAGGTAGCTTTAGGGCCTATATAAAATACTTTCAGTATGCATCACGATGGCTTAGAAGCGTGTTTTAAACTTCTTTGGCGCTTGGTTTTGCATTTCTTGCATCTGCTTTTGCATCTCTTCGGTGCTTGGCATATTGTTCGGATCCAGTCCCATTTGCTTGGCCATTTGTTCTGGATTCACGTCTTTAGTGCCTGGTTGACCGCCGCCAAACAATGGGCCGCCACCGCCTGCGCTGCCACCACCCATGAGGCCTTGCATCGACTTCATCATTTTACTGATGCCTTCTGGTTTTGAGATCATTTTCATCATTTTTGCCATTTGCTTGTGCTGCTTGAGCAAACGGTTGACGTCCTGAATCTCACGACCTGAACCTGCAGCAATGCGGCGCTTACGGCTTGGATTGATTTTATCAGGATTTTTGCGCTCAAAGGGCGTCATGGAATTGATCAATGCTTCCATCTCGCGCACTTTTTCTTCTGGCTTTGCCCCTTCAACTGCTTTTTGCATCTCAGAGCCGCCCATGCCTGGCATTTTATCTAAAAACCCTGCCATGCCACCCATACTTTTCATTTGCTGAAATTGAGTCAACAGATCCTCAAGGTCGAAATCACCGCCCTTTTGTATCTTTTTCGCCATTTTTTCGGCTTTATCACGGTCGATTTTTTGTTCGACTTCTTCAACCAAACTCAGTACGTCGCCCATACCAAGGATACGCTGGGCAATACGCTCAGGGTGGAATAGCTCTAACTCGTCTAGTTTTTCACCGCGACCCAAGAACTTAATTGGCTTGCCGGTGATAGCACGTACAGACAGCGCCGCACCGCCGCGCGCATCACCATCGGTCTTGGTGAGGATAACGCCTGTTAGCGGTAGCGCATCATTAAAGGCTTTTGCGGTATTGGCGGCATCTTGACCCGTCATTGCATCGACGACGAATAGTGTCTCAGATGGGTTAACCGCAGCCGTTAGCGCTTTGATCTCATCCATCATGGTATCGTCGATATGTAGACGACCCGCGGTATCAATAATCAGAATATCTTGATATTGGATTTTGGCTTCTTCAATCGCACGCTTTGCGATATCGATTGGATTTTCATCCGTGCTTGAGTTCACAAACTTGGCATTTACCTGACCGGCGACTTGCTCAAGCTGTTTAATCGCCGCTGGACGGTAGACGTCGGCCGATACCAGCATCACCTTTTTCTTTTGGCGTTCTTGTAGATATTTGGCCAATTTACCAGCGGTGGTCGTTTTACCAGCCCCTTGCAAACCTGCTAGCAAATAGACAACGGGCGGTTTGCCTGTCATCTCTAACTGCTGATTGGCACTGCCCATCATTTCAGTCAACTCGTCGTGTACGATCTTGACAAATGCTTGACCTGGCGCTAGCTCTTTTAGCACTTCAGCACCAAGCGCTTGCTCTTTGACGCGTTTGACGAAATCACGAGTGATAGGTAGCGCCACGTCAGCTTCTAACAATGCCATACGCACTTCGCGCAGCGTGTCTTTGATATTGTCTTCAGTCAGTTGTCCAGATCCTACGATATTACGTAGGCTGGACGATAAGCGTTCTGTTAAGGTATCAAACATAAATAACTCTCAATTAAAATGGTTTTCAATTAAATAATACGCAATTAAAATAACTTTTAATAAAAATGGTGGTGACTCAAACCATTCATCAATATAGTCGGATAGTCAATAAAATACTGAGGATGCTCTGATAAAAAATCATATTATCAATACTATAGCATCAACACGGCTCAAAACTTATAGTGGTTTTGCAAAACTTGGCTCTAATATTTATAAGTGACTTACGATATATTTTGCGGATTGATGCTTTGTCAATCATATTTATAAGCAATAAGTAAGATGATGCTCAACTGGCAACCATTTTATGATAAATTGGACGATTATTCTAATCATTCCGATAATACTATTTTATCGACACATTGAGCGGCATATTTATGCTCAATATAAGATGAGGCTTTTTATCTGTGCACCTTGCATTTTTACTTGCTAGCATGGCTTATATCTTGGTCAGTTGCCATATTGGTTGGTCACTGATTGCTGATAAACCTATCCATAAGCGCATCAGTTTGGGATTGCTGCTGGTCGGTATGGCCGCACATGCGACGCTGCTCTATCCGTATGTCGTGACTCTGTATGGTCTAAACTTCAACTTGTTTAACATCATCAGCCTGACCAGTTTATTTTTCCTATTCTTTTATCTGTTATTCTGTTTATACCGCCCTATTCTGAGTCTGGGCATTTTGGCGTCCCCTACTGCGCTGCTGGGCATGACGGTAGGTTATGTTGGTCGCGCGCCTTATCAACCACTAACTGACGTCAGTGTCGGGCTTGAGGCTCACATACTCCTCTCATTAGCGGCTTATTGTGTGCTGTTGATGGCGGCAGTACAAGCGCTATTTTTGCGTCTACAAATTCGCGAGCTGAAACATCATACCATTCACCGCTTTTGGGTCAATAAGCTCCCTTCATTGCAGAGTATGGAGAGTCTATTATTCGATATGCTCTTGGTCGGCTTTGTATTACTCAGTATCGCACTGGGGATTGGGTTTATCTATGTCGAAGATTTGATGGCACAGCATATCGTGCACAAAACAGTATTTAGTCTGCTATCGTGGTTATTGTTTGGTACGTTGCTGCTTGGCAATTGGCGCGCAGGATGGCGCGGTAAACGCGCTGCCAACATTACCATTTATGCCTTTATTCTGTTAGCGATTGGCTTTGTGGGTAGTAAGTTTGTTTTGGAGATGCTGATATAAAACATAGCAACATAAACAAGGCAATCAGTAACTGTTGCTACTGACCGCCTTTTTTATCTCATTTACTACTGGTTTTTTAGTTAAAAACGACGGTCTTGTTACCTGCTACAATCACACGATTCTGCACATGCCAATTGACAGCACGCGCCAATACATTGCGCTCAATATCACGCCCAATCGCACGCAACTCTGTCACCCCCTGACGGTGGGTCACACGGTGTACGTCTTGCTCGATGATAGGCCCTTGATCGAGCTCGGCGGTGACATAGTGCGCTGTTGCGCCGATAAGTTTGACACCTTTGTCATAGGCTTGACGGTACGGATCGGCACCGACAAACGCTGGCAAAAATGAGTGATGGATATTAATCACCTGCATCGGCCAGCGTTTGACAAAATCGGACGACAATATCTGCATATAACGCGCCAATACCAATAAGTCATTGCCTGCCATCAGCTGATGGATTTGCTCTTCTGCCTCTGACTTATTGTCTTTGGTCACGGGGACATGGTGAAAGGCAATGCCGAAGTTTTCGACCGCTTGCTGTAAATCAGGGTGGTTGCTGACCACACAAGTAATATCACAATCGAGCAAGCCGCGCTGATGACGCCATAATAAGTCCAATAACGCATGATCGAACTTTGACACCAAGATACCGACCTTGGTCTTCGTGGCATTGTTGTGTAGCCGCCACGTCATGTTGTGGCGCTTAGCAACTGTATGCGCAAAGCTGGCCTCAAAGTTATCCATAATTTCGCTTAAGCCTGCCAACGCAAACTCTAAACGCATAAAGTACTGCCCGCCCTCATGCGCGGTGGAGTACTGATCCAAGGTGATGATGTTCGCGCCATAGCGATGGATGAATTCAGATACCGCTTGGACGATGCCCGCTTGGTCGCGGCACTTAATGAGTAGCGTCGCGGTATCGATAGCTACTGTCGTTTGCGAAGATTTTGCTGATGTACTTGGCAATGACACAGCTGTATTGTCGCTTGGTGTGGTGTTACTTGGTGTTGTTTTACTTAGCATAATGCGCCCAATTCAAAAAACAAAGCTATCAGCTCTACATGGTCATGCTGATAGCAAAAATCTAATAAAAGTATAAGAAACCGACTATTCTAATCGTTTTTGCAAAACTTTGCTGATTGAGTTGCTTGTATTTGGTTATTAAGATTATAAATGCAAAAACCCCCAACGCGGGGTTGGGGGTTTATAAAATGCTAATCTTATACATAAGAGTTATGAATCATCATTCAACTTTAAGAACCCTAGAGAACTTGGCATTACTATTACTCACTGTAACAATAGAACCTAGCAACGCTTCGTTGAAGCTAACAGAGTAAAATGGATGATTTATACCTGAATCTATATTGCTTTGGCCACCAATAGAAACCGTATATTCTGTTCGACGTTCTAAAGGCGATGTTAATATTTCCACAGAAGTGCTTGGAGCATTTTCATCAATTTTAACACTCATATTATTTACACAAGTAGCTCCACCCGTACCGAATGGGCTTGCATTATCTATCCAAGGCGTGACTAAACTGGTTCCGCTTATTGACAAATCATTTACCTCACTAGGCAGTTGATAGTTAATACTCTGTGTATTTTCACTACCATTAACGAAGGTTGATGCATCAAAGCGTACCTTTACCCAGTTAGAATAACGTAGTGGATAACGGATTTCGAAATCAGCACGCCCTTCGTCATCAGTAATAAACGTATAACCATCCTCTGAAACCGTACCACCAATAATTGCAACTGGATTAATTGGATCTAGCTGTTTATTACCAATAACAATATTACCATTAGCATCAACATTTTTGTCAATATCTTCGTCTTGATCTAACGTATAGTTATAGTTTAGATCTTCCGTGGTAATCCATTCAGACTGCAAGAAAATAGGCGATTTTTCAGAGAATACTTTAGGCTCAGGTGTCGTAGTAACCTCCTGACCATTCTCATCCTTTTCTTTGATATCAGCCGCTTGATAGGTCACCGTGCTGTCTAACAAACAGACTCTACCTTGAGCATACTGTGTAGCATAAGACTTAATTGAAACTTCTTGATTCGGGACAGCACGACCTGAACCATCCATAACCGATATCGAACCACGTACCGTATAGTAAATATCATCAGAAGATCGCTTATTACCAAATGCTAACGTGGTGTATACCGATTCCTTAGATACAGTGATATTAGTAGTTTTTTCAGGAACACCAAAGGTATTATCTAATAAGCGCGCGTTGATAACTACACCACCAATAGGAGAGCTAGCATTGGCTTGATAAACCACACGCGCCTCACCTCTACTATTCGTCACCGCTGTTGCAGCCGATAAGCGGCCCGCTGAAGAATCTGACGCACGACTGAATACGACCGTTTGCCCTTCGACGGGTACATCATTTTTATCTTTGACTGTCGCGACAACTTCGGTGCTGGTGCCAGGAATGATGACCGATTTGACCGGTTGGAACAGCATTTTTGCAGGGGTTGTCGCACGGAAGCGTGTATCGACAGTGGTTTGATAACGGGGCTCGCCGTTTTGTAGGGTTTCGCCTAATACTGTCGCCTGTAGTACCGCTGTGCCAGCAAGCTCAGACTTTAGCCAAAATTTTACAGTAATAACGTTGCCTTGAATATCGCTGGGTTTAATGGGTTTAGAGACAACAACTTCACCGTTAAATTTACTGATATAACTAGTAATTAAGCTACCTAATGAGGTTTGTAACTCTACTTGCTTCCCTATCAGTGAATTCGCTTGGTTAGCATTATCAGCACGGATTTGGATTTGAATCTCTTGTGGCGCATCGACATTATAAATATCTGCAATATTGATAAAGCTGATGCCTGCTTGCGAGACTTTGACCAGATCAATGCTATTGAGACTACGCTGAGTATTGATACTATCCTCGCCAACAGCGCGCGCAAACACTTGCAAGTTGCCGTTACTGTCAAAGGTAAGCTGATCCTCTTTGACTTTAAAAGTTGCCTGTCCATCGCTATTAGTAGTCGCTATTGCCGCTGGTGTAATCAAATCACCATTCGCGTCAACCAGCTGCATTGCTGTATTACCAATCGTCTGCCCTGCACCATCAACAAGTATAGTAGTTATGGTAATCGTCTCACCATCTTGTAGCTTAGTATTACTCGCTTCGATACTAATTTTTGTACCCACGGCTGATAGACTTAGAATTTTACTTTCACGGGTAGTCAGTGTGACAACACCATTAGGATCATATTCAGGGGTAACTATCTTGGCTTCAATATCAATAGTGTGATTTAGGCGCGCATTAATGCTGCCGGCGGCTAAAAGTACGCCGACATCAATTTGACCATTTGCATCAGTGGTTACCATGCTTGGTGTCGTAAGTGCCGCTCCACTTGCCGCTAGATTGGTAATAGCCAGCTGTACAGGAACGCCGGCTAAGATACCGCCCTTACTGTCAGTCACGCGGAAGGTGGCATTGGTTTGATCTCCACCAGTAGTTAGCGTGGACTTATCAGAGCTGACAAGGATCTGATACTCATCAATGGTCGCAGTATCTACAGGTACAATATAGTCTGACTCAATATCAAAGCCACCAGTCGTTTTAGTTGTCGCTGTGACCTTGACACCTGCCTCTAAAATCGCTTGATTGACATTAGCGCCAGGTTCAAGTTTGAGGTCAAATGTTGCCACACCGTCACTATTAGTACTGGCTGTACTGCTACCAACTATACTAACGCCTGTTTGAATCGGCTTATCAACGCTTAGGCGCACTTCACGATTACCAATAGCCTTATCATTATCTGTCGCTCGTACAAAGACTTTAAAGGTATCACCTTTAGTACTAACCACTTTGTTTGCGCCGATAGTGATATTTTCTGTCGTACCCGTAGCACTACTAGGCGTGGTAGTGGTGACGGTACTGGTTTTAGTCGCAATATTACCGTTAGCATCCGCCGCTGAAAAAGCGACAAAAAAGCTTGAGCCGATGGCTTTTTTCTGTTCCTCTGTCAGCCCTGCTGGTACGGCAAGGGTATAACTAGCCACCCCTGAATTATTAGTGACCTGCTCTTTACCGCTGACCAGACGCACGCCTTGCTCTGCAATCGCAGCAGGGAGCGCTAGGAAAACTTTTTGTCCCGCAATCACATTGTCTTGACTGTCTTTGGCAATAACTTCTACCTGCGTTTCACCGCCGTTTAAGTTCAAAGGCTCAGGCTTTAGATCAATCAGATCGATCGCCGCTTTAGTGGATTGTACATTGAACTCAATCGCTTGCGTTTTACCTGTCAAAGTTTCACGTAACACAGCTTCAAGCTTTTTGTTTTTTAGCGCCGCTTTTTGCTCCTTAGTTAAGTTATTAGGTACAGTGACAGTAAAGCTGACATTACCACTAGCGTCCGTGGTCACAGAGGTAATACTATCACCTGCTTTTCCATTAACGGTCAATAGTTTTGCTAATGCTCTGTCCTTAAAATCAATGGTCACCGGTTGACCACTAATTGGAATATTAGTGGTTTGTGTGCTGATACCTGCACCTACAACGACCGTATCACCTTCACCATTCAAGGTATAGTACGGACGGTTGTTGATAAGGGTTGGATTGTTTAGAACGGTTAAATCTACAGTTGGCGTAGTAATGATGACGTTTTTAATATCAGACGTATACGTTTCACCTTTTTCGATATAAGACAGCTGGTAATTGATACCGACCTTCTTGAGCTCTTCACGCTTCTCATAGTTTAAACCTTCAGGGATAGTCACGATAAAGGTGGTTTCACCATTAAAGTCAGTAGTGTTACTGTCTGGACTAACAGTTACGCCATAACCCTGAGCTTTTTTGTCAAGTGAGATACTGACTTCTTGATTTTGTGCAGCGCTATTGCTTTTGTTACTTAATAGTTTAACTTTAATAACACCCTCACCACCAAACTCACTGATGCTTGGGGTAAGGATAGAGGCAAAACTTAATGTAGTGGTAGGCTTTTCTACCTGAATCTTGCCAGACAACGTAGCTTGGGTGCCATCAACATCGATAATGGTTGCAGTATAGTTGATATTTGATTCGGCAAGTGCCTTTTGCTCGTCTTCATTAAGGTTATCTTTTATATTTACAGTAAAAGATACACGGCCTGCATTATCTGTGCTCTGCTCAGCATCAATGATTGTAAACACTTCAGGCTGGTCGATCTTAAGCTTGACGACTCTATTGAAAGCAGCACTGCTATCAGGATACTTACCCGTGATATCGACTACAAACTGCTTATCAGTGGTGAGCACAGGCTGGTTACTATTATCAACAAGTTGAATCTCACTTTGACCCACTTCATCACTAAGTGCAATTAGACTGCTTGTCACATCACTCTTAGCACCGGAGTCTTCAACGGTCGTCGCGGTGAGCACAAACGACTTAGCTTTTTCAATTTTTGCTTTTTGATCAGAATTCAACCCTGCTGGCACACGAACGGTAAAGCTGACTTCACCTTGATTGTTGGTTAATTTGGTGGCGCTACTGTCTAAGCTTAAAAGCCCAACTAAGTTGTCAGGAAGGCTTGCTGTCACTGGCTGGTTTGCAACGACTCCACCATTTTTATCATTAATGCGGAAGCTGATAGTAGTGCTGCCACCTGAGCTTGATAACTGCTTGTTGGTTAGAGTACCAAGGCTTAGCTGATATTGGGCAGCCGGGATGATAACTGGTGCATTATATTTACTAGAGACTACACCATCAATATCAGTGAGGCTCACGGTATAGCTAAGACCAGATTTGACCAATGCTTGACGTTCAGCGTCACTCATCGTAGGACTAATATTTACGATAAATGTGGTTATACCTTTTGCATCTGTTTTTTGTTCACTGTTTTGTAGTGTGAGCTTTGAGGCGTTATTAATTGTTAGTTTGGCCACTTTGTCTGCAGCAGCGCTACCATCGTTACGTGTCCCTGAGACTTGGATGCTAAAGCTGTCTTTTAAAATGTTGACCGGTGCAGGATTAGTGGTGACAGCGAGTGTCGTTTGACTGGCTTGTACCTTATCAGTAACACTGATAGCAACACTCGCAGTGCTTGTGGCTCCTGTAGACTCTACAGCTGCGACATTTAGTGCAAAGCCACTGTGGTTCTCAATTAGTGTTTTTTGTGCTTGGTTCAGATTGGTCGGTACACGTACATTGAAACTAACCATACCTTTAGCGTCAGTAGTCTGGTTTGTAGCACCATCTAGAGTAATGACACCCGCATTCACCAAAGCAGCTGGTAGGCTTGCTTTAACTACTTGGTTCGCTATTACGCCGCCGTTTTTATCGTTGACACGAAAGCTGATGGTCGTGCTACCACCCGAGCTTGACAGCTTATCACTACTCATTTGGCCAAAGCTAATTTTATATTGAGCGGCTGGTACATCAGCTTCAGCAGTGAAAGACTCGATCGCTCGGCTATCGTTATCGGTTAATACGACTTTATAATCGATGTTACTAGCAGCGATAGTGCGGCGCTCAGCTAGGCTTAGACTTGGATCAATATTGACGATAAATGTAGCATTACCCGAACCATCTGTCGTTTGTTGGTTACCAGCAATGCTAACGCCTTTAATTCCTTCGATACTTAGCTCGACAGGTTTATTAATTGCCGCATTGCCATTTGGCAGTTTGGCTGCTACTTGTATACTAAAGCTGTCTTTCAACACATTGACCACGCTTGGCATAGTGCTGGCGCTGACGACGATATCACTCCTAGTCGGATCCGCATTAACAGTAATTTTTTCACTTTTGGCTTTAACGCTTACACCTGATGACTCTGTCAGTCTTGCGACTAATGAGAACCCGCTTCTTTCAATAGCTTTACGCTGATCAACGGACAACCCTTCAGGGATACGCACAGTATAGTTAACGACACCTTGAGCATCTGTTGTTTGATTGGCGGCGCTAGTAAGTGTAACCAGCCCTTTTTGTGTTAAGATACTGGGCAAGCTCGCGGTCACTTGCTGGCCTGCCACGATACCGCCAGTTTTATCATTAACACGGAAGCTGATGGTGGTTTCACCTCCAGTGCTAAGTAGTTTGCTCTTGCTTGCTGTTCCTGTGTTTATTTTATATTCGGCGACAGGCATAATGACCGATGCATTATAAGTTTCGCTAGTAATACCATCATCATCTGTCAAAGTAACGGTATAAGGTATGCCGTTTTTGACTAGGTTGTTACGCTGAGTATCCGTTAAATCTTGGATATTTACTGTAAATTCAGCGACACCTGCACTATTGGTCACCTGCTTACTGCCCGCAATGCTCACTCCTGGTACATTTTCAATGCTAAGCTTAACCTCTTTTTCATTTGCCGCACTACCGTCAGGACGCTTAGCGGCTACCTGAATACTAAAGCTGTTTTTGAGTACATTAATAGCTTTAGGAATGCTTTTTGCATCTAAAATCGTCTCACTCTCAGCGGTAATCTGTATATGAGCACTATCTATCTTGCTGCTGGCACCTGATGCTTCAATGACCTCGGCAGACAGTACAAAGCCACCTGCCTTTTCTAAAATCGCACGATTACTTTTTGATAACCCTTTTGGAATACTGACGGTATAGCTAACCATACCTTTATTATCAGTAGTTTGCATGGCTGTACTGTCTAAGCTTAATAGCCCCTTTGCGGTCAGTTCAGCAGGCAAGCTTACTGTGACTCTTTCACCGGCTACTGCGCCTCCGTCTTTGTCATTGACGCGAAAGCTGATATCCACGCTACTACCAAAACTTGATATTCTCGCTTTACTGGTATTAGCTGCTTTGATTTGATACTTGGCAGCAGGTATCTCAACGTTGCTCTTACCCTCTTTTACTGTTTTAGAGTTATTTGGCTCAGATAAGGTAATCGTATAACTGAGCCCCTCTTTAGCAAGCTTGGTGCGCTCCGCATTACTCAACGTTGGCGCCACAATAAGATCAACTACTGCTTGGCCTTTATCATTAAAAGTGAGCGCCTCAGTACTTAAGCTAACACCTTTTATACCACTGTTGAGCTTAATAGAGGCTTTTGCCCCAGCAATGCTCGTTGGAACTTTGTCGTTAATCGCAGTTGCATTGATAGTGATTGTTTGACTGTCACCATAAGCGTTAAGTGCACTGGCGTTTCCAGATACTGTCAGCTTATAGTCTGAGGTAGGAATCGCAACCGGCAGTATGCCCGAGACTTCTTTAGTCGCACCATTTTTTTCAATGATATTGATAGCATAAACTACACCTTTTAATAGCGCCTCACGAGCAGCCTTTGATAACCCTTTATCAACAATAATGTCAAAGGTAGCCACGCCATTGCTATCAGTAGTTTTGTTACTTCCGACAATAGCAACTCCTTTGATGTCACCAATTCCCATACCAACCTGTACGTCTGCAGCGCGTGCGCCATCCGCATTTTTGAGAATAACGCTAAATTGAGCCCTATCACCGTAAGGATTTAGCTTGTTATTAGATACTGAGCTTGTTTGAAGTCGATTGTCGACATCAAGAGTACTAACTACTGTTTGGGTGCCATCACCGCTGCCTTCTTTACTAACGCGGACCGTCAGCACTTGAGTGATGGTTGCGCCATTTGACGGCTGTTTAGCCGTTGCTTTTAAGCTAAAGCCGTTTTTGATTAGGTTTGCTTTTTGCGTCTCATCAAGTACCAGCGGGTTAAGCTTTAACTCATAAGTCGCCACCCCTTTGCCATCAGTAGTCTGAGTGCTAGACCCTTCAATGGTAACACCAGTATTTAGTGAGTCATCAATACTGAGACTGATTGCCTTATCGATAGCCGCGCCGCCAGATATGTTTTCAACTGCTTTTACAGTTACATTAAAGATGATAGGCTCATCTGTGAGCTTAATATTTGTGGGGACGGTATAAAGTTTTTGTAAACTAAAATCCTCCGCCGGTACTTGCTCACCACCGTTATTACTACCACCATTACCGTTATTACCATTACCACCTGTACCAGGCTGAACCCCTAAGTCGGGCGCTGGTGCAACAGAGTCTACGGTGTCACCATCACCGCCTCCACCACAACCTGCTAACGCTAGCGCGCAAGTCAAAGAAGTGAGCTGAAACAACTTAGAAGTAAAAGGTAATGAGCTGTATGACATGTTTTGACTCCGCATGAGTAGTAATTTATTCAAGCAAATAAGCAAAAACCATTACCAAAACTAAAAAATATTGGTAATGATACATAGATTTACAGTGATGCTAGTGTATTAACAGAATGTATTGAATATATAACAGCAACTTTACTGACTTTTGTTATAACTTACAACTAAAAATTACCCCACTCTCAACTTGAAATAAGCAAATCAAACTGAAGAGGCGGATTACCAAGTTTTTTATTGAGTACAAAGCACAGATTATGCGACAGAATCTTACGAA